>NZ_LWEZ01001260.1:0-3881 GCF_001634945.1 Alcanivorax sp. HI0044 | reverse complement strand
AGGCACGGCTCAACCAACCGCAAACCATTGCCGAACCCGGTGCCGGTAGCTGTGAAAAAGTGCGCCTGCTGCTGGATGCCTGGCAGCCCCGTCACTACATGCCACTGGAAATTTCCCGTGAGTGCCTGCTTGGCGCCTCTCGCCAACTGGCCCAGGATTTTCCCGACGTGCACATCAGCGCCGTGTGCGCCGATTACTGCCAGGCGATGGCCATGCCACAAGCCTTGGCACAACCGGGGCGGGTGGTGTTTTTTCCCGGCTCCACCATTGGCAATTTTGAACCGGCCGCCCGCAGCGAATTTCTCAAGGGGCTACGCAAACTGGCCGGCCCCGGCGGCGCCCTGCTGATCGGCGCGGATTTACAAAAGGCCGATACACAGCTGAATGCTGCCTACAACGATGCCCAGGGGCTTACTGCGGCCTTCAACCTGAACGCCCTGCATCACCTGAACCGGGAACTGAACTGCCAGTTCGACACGGACAACATGCGCCATGTGGCGTTCTATAACCGCGCACAGCAACGCATTGAGATGCACCTGGAGTGCCTGTGCGATCAGGACATCCAGCTGGGAGAACGCAGCCTGACCCTGAAAAGCGGTACCCGTATCCATACCGAGAATTCCTACAAATTCACCGTAGAAAGCTTCAGTGCCGAACTGGTCGCCGCCGGTTTCACCCCGCTAAGCTGCTGGACGGACCCACAAAGCCTGTTCAGCCTGCACCTGGCCCAGGCATAACGGGAACGTAAAAGCTGTGCCCCCCGATTGCGCAAATAGTGTGAACCGGTTCCAGTGCCGTTATACTGAGCGGCGTTTTTCTGTCCATACTTGCCAACGATAATAAATGGGGCTGCGGTGATAACCGTGGCATAGGGAGATCGGATGCTTGAACTGATCAGCGCAGCGCGCCGGCGTAAACGCCCGCCTACGCACCAGTTGTTTGATGTGGTCACCATGGAATTCCGGGTGGGCCTGCTGGATATCGACCTGAACATGCATCTGAACAACGCCAAATACCTTAAGTTCATGGACCGTAGCCGGCTGGAACATGCCGTGGTCACCGGCTTGCTCAACCGCATGCTCGAAGCCCGCTGCAACGGTGTCGTGGCCAATACCGAAATTGCCTATATCCGTGAACTGCGCCCCTATCAGCAATTTCAGGTGCATACCCGGATCCTCGGCTGGGACGACAAATACGTGTACTACGACCAGCGTTTTGAATCCCAGCGCAAACTGCACACCCACGCCCTGCTGCGCGTTGCCAATGTCTACGGTGGCAAATCGGTGAGCCCACAGACGGTGCAGGAAATGACCGGCATGAACCTGACCTCCCCCGCCTTGCCGGAATATGTGGAGCAATGGAAGCGGTTGCTGCAGACCAAGCGGCGGTTGACGGAAAGCGACTAGCGACCTGGCTACGAGCTACGAGCTACGAGCTACGAGCTACGAGCTACGAGCAGCAAGATAGCCCAAGATACGAATAAAACAACCGCCCAACAGTAAAAAGCCCCGAACGTTCGGGGCTTTTTACTGTTCACCTAGCCACTAGAAGCTCGCAGCTCATAGCTGCTTATTCCGTCGAATAGGTATAAAACGGCGCCCAGCGCTTCTCTTTCACGCCACTGCCACCGTAATACACCCCCGGCTCATCCAGCCGCAGATCGGCGATTTCCCGCAGCGCCAGCGCGCGGGGCACCTGTTGCAGTGGCCCGGCCTGCTGGTAGTCTTCCGGGTTGGCAACCAGCTCTTCCATATCCAACGGACGGGTTTCCGAATAGCGGAAGAAGTATTCCTGCCCACCATCCACCTTCAATGGCATCTCAAACACCATCTTCAGATACAACACACTGAGCGGGCGGCGAGCATAGAAATCGTGGGTGCCCGCGGGCAGTTCCAGCCATTCATAGGCACCGGCCTTCAGGCCGAACAATTGAGAAGAGTCCATGAAGAATACCGGCGCCTGGACTTCTTCGTAGCCCCAGCGGGTAATCGGACGGTAGATGTAGACCATGGCATTACGTGGATCGAGCGTATCCATGGGGGCAAAGGTTTTTCCCTTTGGCGCATCCAGGAACGCCCCGGGGGTGGAAGGAATCCCCATTCCCACTCCAGAACAACCCGAAATAACCCAAAGGCAAGCCGCCAGCAGCACAGCCAATCGCATTATTATTCTCCAGCGTTGCCATATCCGGTGCTCCCGGATCGGCCCTGTTTATTATTGCGTGCAATATAAAAGCATTTTGATGGCCCAACTATGGCCGATTTACCCGCATTGCTCAAGCGCGAGAGGCCCGGCATGCCGGCTCTGGGGCCCGCCACATACGGCGTGGCGGGCAAGCGCTCAATTTACCGGCAACCGACCAGCGCCGCTCTCCCAGAGCCGGGGTTTTCTGTTAGGATTTCGCCATGGCAGTAAATCGAATCCACACCCCCTGTATTGGCGTCTGTTCCACCGTTTTCGGTGACACGGTTTGCCGTGGCTGTCGCCGTTTCAGCCACGAGGTGGTGCACTGGAATGGCTATACCAACGAGGAAAAGACCATCGTCTGGCGGCGCTTGAACCTGCTGCTGTGTCAGGTGGTGGACAACTACTTTGTGGTAGCGGACGCCGACCGCCTGGCCGCCGAGCTCGATTTCCAGAACCTGCGCTATCAGACCCAGCTGTCCCCCCAGGGCTGGGTACCAGAGTTGCTCAAGGCCGCGGGTTCCAAGATGATTCCCTACGACCACTTTGGTCTGCACGCCCTCCCCCCCACCGAAGCCATGACCCCGCGCCAGCTGTACGACCAGATCAGCGCGGAATGCCACGCCCTGTCCCAGGCGCACTACGACCGTTCCTACGCCCGCCCGGTGACTCTGGTAGCAGAACTCACCGAGCACGCCGCCCGGGAGAAGGGGTTGATCTAGCTTCTAGCTTCTAGCTTCTAGCTTCTAGTACATGATCGCCAAGGCATTCGTTGGAGCAACAACGAAACGCAAAAAAGCGCCAACACCTGAAGGATCATTGTTTTAACTCGCCGCTAGAAGCTCGCCACTTGCTCCTGTCATTTGTCCCCATCTGACCGAAACAGCCCTTCACCAATACACCATTCACTGGCACAGTTGCGGAATGATCATTCATTCACTTTCTGTGCGAGCTTGATATGGCCAATGCTTCCCCCGCCAGCGCCCCAGGCAAAGAGTCCGGTAAGCGGGAACAGATTATCCGTGCGGCACTGAGCGTGTTTGCCAAGCACGGCCTGCACGGCACGCCGGTGCCCCCCATCGCCACGGAAGCCGAGGTGGGCGTCGGCACGCTATATCGCTACTTCGACAACAAAGAATCCTTGATCAATGCGGTATTCCAGGACAGCAAACAGCGGCTGCAGGACCGTCTGCTCACGGATCTGGACTTGATGCATCCCTCCCGCGCCCTGTTCGACACCCTCTGGGCGCGGCTCACCGCCTTTGCCCGGGATGAACCGGACGCCTTCCAGTTTCTGGAAATGCAGGATCACCACAGCTACCTCACCGAAGAAAGCCGCCGCCGCGAACAGGCCTTGCTCATCCCGCTGGGAATGATGGTGATCATCGGCCAGCGCACCGGCCTGCTCGGCAATCACATGAAACCCGACCTGGCCATCGCCCTGTTCTGGGGCGCCTTTGTTGGCATATTCAAAGCCGAACGGCTGGGCTACCTGACACTCAGCGATGATGACCTTAAACAGGCAAGAGACGCCTGCTGGCTCGCCATTGCCAATCACGATCACTAGGAAACGATAGCCATGACCCCAACCCATATCCTGATTACCGGCGGTGCCGGCGCTATTGGCGGCCAGCTTGCCGGCCAGTTTCGACAACACCACCCCGAGGCCCGCATCACCCTGGTCGATTTGAATGCCG
>NZ_LWEZ01001259.1:0-1611 GCF_001634945.1 Alcanivorax sp. HI0044 | reverse complement strand
AATCGTGGATGGCGATGGAAACCGCGTGGCGGTGGTCAACAAGACGCTCTACATCCGCCGTAAACCCGCGTAGCGCCTTTCTCTACCGGAGCACCGGTTTTACTGCCCGAAACCGGAGCTGTTTTCCAGAAAGCTGAGCTCCTCAGCCGTGCTGTCCCGCCCCAGCGCGCGGTTGCGGTGCGGAAAGCGACCAAATTGCTGAACGATTTGCAGATGCTCCCGCGCGGATTTCAGCGAACTGTCCACATGGCTGGCCAGTGCCTGGGGCGCATTAGCCCTGATAGCCTCCAGTGCGCAAAGGCATTGCTGCTGCAGATCTTCGTCTTCGGCATGCATTAGCGGCATCACAAAGAAAACCTGCCCGCACAGCGGCAGCTTGCTGTGCATCTGCCGTGACAGCCCCTCAATGGCCAGCGTGGCGGCCCGATGATCACCACTGAAAGCCTGGGCCTGGCCGCGGTAGATATTGCGGGTGAACTGGTCCAGCAACAGAATCAGCGCCAGTCGCCCCAGGGGGGTTCTTTCCCAGTCCACCAGTTCCTGCTGCAGGGCCGCATCCACCAACGCACCAAAGCGGTGTGCAATTTCCGCATCGTCTCTAGCCGTAGCGGCAAACCATCGCTTGCTCATGTTGCCCGATGGCCAGCCATGCTCCAGGCCATCCTTAAACCAGTAATCCAGTATTTCCTGCCATGATGGGCCTAAATCAAACATCGGGGCTCGCTCGGTTGTATTTACTGATCACTCTTGCCTTGGCACTGCACAGGCAGTTGCGGCTCAATCACTGACAAGGCGCTTTCCAGCAACAGCGGCTGAGCATCAACGGTGGGGTGAATGCCATCATCCTGCACCCAACCCTGCTCAATCACGCCATCCAGAAAAAAGGGCACCCAGGGCGTGCTGGTGGATTGCGCAACGTCCTTGAATTGCTGTTCAAACAAGGCAGTGTACTGCTGGCCGTAATTGGGGGGAATGCGCATGCCCAACAGCACCGCGGTGGCTCCCGCTTCCCGCGAAAGCACGACCATTTGCTCCAGGTTCCTCGCCATGGCCATGGGCGACAAACCACGCAAACCATCGTTACCCCCCAGCTCAATCACCACCAGATCCGGCTGGTGACGTGACAACAGTGCCGGCAATCGCGTTTTGCCGCCGGCGGTGGTTTCACCGCTAACCGATGCATTGATGACGGGATAATCCGGGCACCTTTCCTGCAGTTGCTGGTCCATAAGAGCAACCCAGCCCGCCGACTTTTCAATACCGTAGGCAGCACTGATACTATCGCCCAGTATCAAGACACCGCTGGCGTGAACCGATGCTGTCACGCACAACAACTGAATCAGTAGAAGATATCTTGCCATGATGAATACAGCGTCTCCCGTTTTGCTTGCCCACAATGTCAGTAAGCGCGTTCAGGGCCCAGAAGGCGGGCTTGATTTGCTGCAGGATATCACGCTTGAGGTGAATGCCGGTGACAGCCTGGCGATCACAGGCCCTTCCGGGTCAGGCAAGTCCACCCTGCTCTCCTTGTTGGCGNGTCTTGATGTGCCCACGGCTGGTGACGTGAAACTCAATGGTGCCTCGTTCAGCCAGGCTGACGAGGACGAGCGG
>NZ_LWEZ01001258.1:0-2319 GCF_001634945.1 Alcanivorax sp. HI0044 | reverse complement strand
CGCCGCCGCCGTCGCCGCCACCCACCGTGGCGCGCATAACTATCTGACCAAACCCGCTGGCGCCAACGATATTCTGCAGGCACTGGATGCCGACCCGGCCAGCCAGGCCCTGCCCCTGCCAGACAGCCCACCCTCACTGCAGCGGCTGGAATGGGAGCATATCCAGCGCACCCTCGACACCCACGGCGGCAATATCTCACGGGCGGCAGACGCCCTTGGAATTCACCGCCGCACCCTGCAACGCCGGCTGAAAAAACGGCCCAGTGCCAGCGACTATTCACGTGACAGCCAGCGAGAAAATCCGCACCACAAGGTTGACCCGCCAGGCAGTTAAGGTTCTCGTTCCCCCCGCCCTTGGCTTACACTGTGGGCTGACGTAAACAGGGATGCAGAGCTTGGCGCACCATCGATACCACAATCGGCAGAGCAAGACGTTCATCCTGATGCTGCTGATGCTATTTCCCGCCCTTGCGTTCGCCAAAGACACGCCAAACCTGCACATCACCGGCAACGCCAGCGAGGCGGTAGCCAACAACATTCAGTCGCTGGTGGACCTGTCACGCTACCCCTGCCGGCCGCCCAGAGCCCAATACGGCCTGATCCGCCGTCAAATCATTGCCAACAGTACCGATGCCCTGCAAGCCATGGGCTACTACGACAGCCAGCTTTCCCTTTCCGCCGATGAAAACGGCGACTGCGTCAGCGTGACCCTGGACGTGAACACCGGCCCACCGGTGATACTCAAACACGTGCAAGTGGAAATCACCGGTGATGCGGCCCAGGACCCGGCGTTCACCAAATTGGTGGAACAGGCACAGCTGGCCACCGGTCAACGGCTGCAACACGACCGCTACAGCAACCTGAAAAAAAGCCTGCAACAGCACCTGATCAGCCGCGGCTATGTCCACGGCGAGCTGACCACCCACACCCTCAAGGTGGACACAAAAGCCCACCGGGCCAGCATTACGCTGCATGTGGACAGCGGCCCGCGCTATCACTTCGGTGAAATCACCGTTAGCGGCAGCGTACTCAATCCATCATTGGTTAACGCCTATGTGAGCTTTCAGGAAGGCGAGCCCTACGACAGTGGCCGCATGCTGGAAACCCAGCAGTCCTTTCTTGGTGCCGGTTACTTCAGTGCCGTGCGGGTAGAGAAAGGCGAACCCAACGACACCACCCGCCGGATTCCCGTCAGCATCGCCCTGACGGACAACAACCGCTGGTCCCTGCTCACCGGCGTCGGCGTCAGCACCGATACCGGGCCGCGGGTTCGGCTGGGGGTAGAGAATCGCCGGGTCAACAAGGCCGGACACCGTTTCCGGGCGGAAACCGAATTGTCCGAAGTGCAGCAAGGGGCCGGAGCCAGTTACCAGATCCCGCTGAAGGACCCGCTCCATGAACGGCTGGACCTGCACACCAGCTTCGTCAACGAAAACACCGACAGTAATGAAAACGAACGCTGGAGCACCGGGGCAGATTATATCGTCGAACTGGAAAATCGCTGGGTGGCCACCACCTCCCTGGAATTCCTGCGTGAGACCTACCAGATCGCCGACCAGGTGGATCAGGCCGAACTGCTGATACCCGGCTTCCAGTTAAGTCGCGTCAAGGCCGACGACCCGGTCTACCCCACTTTCGGGTGGCGCCTGAACACCGCCGTGCGGTTCGCCGATCAGAACCTGTCATCCACAGCGTCTTTTTTGCAGCTCACCAGCGGCGGCAAGATTCTCTTTCCCTTGCTGGGCGGGCGCGTCTTGATGCGCACCGATCTGGGTTACACCGAGGTCAATGATGTGACCGAACTGCCAGCCTCCATCCGCTTCTTCGCCGGTGGCGATTCCAGCGTGCGCGGTTTCGCCTATGAATCCCTGGGCCCGGAAGACAGCAACGGTGAGGTCATTGGTGGGCGCCACCTGGCCACCGGTAGCCTGGAATACGATCACCCGCTCACCGAGAAATGGCACCTGGCGGCTTTCACCGATGCCGGCAATGCCTTCAACGATTTCGATGCCTTCGAACCGCGCCACAGTGCCGGCATCGGCATCCGCTGGCGCTCACCACTGGGGCCGATTCGCCTGGATATTGCCCGGGCAGTAGACGAGCACCGTGACTGGCGCCTGCACCTGAGCATGGGGCCGGACCTGTGATCGGGCGCGAACCTCAAAACGGCTTTGCCCTGCGCTCCGTCCTGGCCCGCGGCTTGCTGGTATTACTCAGCCTGTTGCTGGCCTGTCTGCTGGGCCTGACGCTGCTGCTGGGCACCGCCACCGGCAACCGCTGGCTACTGGAAAAAGCCTCCCCCTTTATCCCCGGCGAACT
>NZ_LWEZ01001257.1:0-2342 GCF_001634945.1 Alcanivorax sp. HI0044 | reverse complement strand
CCATCAGCATGTCCCGGCGCGGCAACTGCTGGGACAATGCTTGTGCCGAGAGTGTCTTTGCCTTGCTAAAAAAGGAGTGGACTCGCCCTCTTGGAGAGATAGGCCGAGACGAAATGGCGAGCGAAGTTCGTTACTATACGGACCAGTACTATCCCAATGTGCGTCGGCACATGGCACTGGGAGGAGTTTCCCCCAGTGCCTATGCTGCGACCGTTTAATCATTAGGTGTCTACTAAATCGGGGGCACTCCATTAATCGCGGCTTTTAGCTGTTAACTGTCCACTATCAACTGTCAACTGTGTTTCCTGTTCGTCCATAACCACTGATAAAACGGCTGCAACTTTGCCACCGGCGCCTGGTCCTCGAACACATGCAACCAGCCCTTCGGCGTTTGCATAGCCAGCCAGGGGCCATGGCGAATAACCCGCAGAGGGCGCTCCATCACCTGAGTGTGCTGGCCCGTTACCGTCAACGTCTGCGCGTGCAGTTCCAATGCCACCGGCTGGGGAAGGCGCCAGCCCCGCACCAACACGACCAGCGCCCCGAGCAACAGCAACATGGCCCAGCCCGGCAATTGCGACAGCACAATGGCCGGCACCACCAGCAACGCCGCCAACCAGCGCAGGCGCGCCGGATAGCGGGAAGCGGCGAGCTCAACCTTTCTTCGCGGAGACCAGGCCGAGGACATGGCGCACATACTCGTTTAACTGCGGGTCCGCAGGCTCACTGCGGTAGGTAAACCACTCGAACATGTCCGCATCCTCACAGGCCAGCAAGGTAGCGAACTGGGCCTGGCGCTCCGCCGGTTCCGCATCGAAGTGATTATCCAGGTAGCCATACAGCACCACCTCCACTTCCGACGCGCCCCGACGGCACTGCCAGCGATATTTACGTTTCAGGTCTTCATTACTCATTTCTGCACTATCCTGATCAGAAACTCCGGCGTCTTGCGCCAATTACCACCTATGGCTTTCAGGCTGTGCGCGCATTATCTATCATGCCTGATGATTTCTCGACTCCCCCGGAGTCGCACACCAAGTCACACGCTACGATGACAGGAGCCCCATGAGCTGGTCCGAGTTTATTGCCGCCCAATCCCTGGCCGACCACGCCGCGACGGATAATGCAGCGACATTGAGTCAATGCGACCACCTGGCCGTCATCCGCGCCCACGGCGACGAGGCCGGCCATTACCTGCAAGGCCAGCTTTCCTGCGACCTGCACGAAGTGGATAACGGCAGCCACCTCACCGGCATGCACCTGAGCCTGAAAGGCCGCGGGCTGGTCAGCGTACGCATCGTGCGAGACGGTGATGACTACCTGATGCTCTGCCCCGCCGGGCAAAGCGAGGCGGTGATCAAGTCGCTGATGAAGTACCGTCTGCGCGCCAAGGTGGAATTTCAGGTCGACGAGCAGGCGGTGATAATAGGGCTGAGCGGCGCCTTGCCTGCCACCTCGCCCGAACCCGGCCAGAGCGGACGTAACGGCCAGGGCCTCTGGTTGCGTTACCCCAATACGGATCACGCCCTGCTGATCACCGACACCGAACAGGCCGAATCCGTCTGGACCGTGCTCGTTCAGGACCGTACCGCCACCAATGCCAACGGCTGGCGGCAAGCCGACATCGACGCGGGCGAAGGCATGGTCTATCCCGGCGCAGAAGACCTGTTTCTGCCCCAGGTACTCAACTACGACGTCACCGCCGGGGTGAATTTCAAGAAAGGCTGCTACACCGGCCAGGAAGTGGTCGCGCGCATGCACTTCAAGGGCAAACTCAAGCAGCGCATGCAGCGCATTGATTACACCGCCGAGGTGGACCTGGCACCCGGCGAGACGCTTCGCAACAGCGACGGCAAGGCTGCCGGTGAAGTGGTCAGCAGCGCCCGCAATCATGCCGGGCACAGCGCACTGGTGGTACTGCGCCGCGATACTGACGGTGTGCTGTTCAAGGACGAGCAACCGCTAAACAGCCAGCTCGGCACCCTGCCCTATACATTGCCCTGGAAAGATTAAGACCCACGGAGCGCAAACGCTCTCGTAGGTCGAATTCACCCAAGGGCACAGAGAGCCTGAAAGGCGTAATCCGGCACATCGGTAGGCTCGATTGCCAGGTCGGCTGTCGGATTACGCCTTCGGCTAATTCGACCTTGTGTCTCTCCGGCGGAAGGATTTGCTACCCTTCCGCCACTGCTGGCGGGCAACCCGTATTCGACCTGAGGCCCTGAGCCTGTGATGTAGATAGGTCCCGCCAGCATTTCTCTCAAAACTTGAACGGTATCCGAGCCCTTCGTTGACCGGATGAGGCTGCACGAACAAGGAGAAGTGGAGAGATGGCTACCATC
>NZ_LWEZ01001256.1:0-942 GCF_001634945.1 Alcanivorax sp. HI0044 | reverse complement strand
TTTCATGCAGGACAGTGAGGGCGCCCAGGCGATGATCGCGGCCATGGATGAGGCAGGTGTGGAGCGAGCCTGGGTATTTGGTCTGCCGGTGATGAAAAAATGGCAGGCAGAGGCGCCACGCCGCCCCCGCTATTATCTGGGCGATGAGGCGCCGCTGTATTACTACAGCGCCACGGATGACATTGTGGCCCAGGCGGTGTTGTCGCTGCCGGAGGAGCAGCAGGCGCGGTTGCAGCCGTTTATCAGTGGTTTCAACCCCACGGACATGCACGCAGCGGAGCAGGTGGAAAGCCTCATTGAGCGTTATCCGGGGCTGTGGCAGGGGATTGGAGAAATTCTCACCCGGCATGATCAGCTCACTGCGCTCACCGAAGGAGAGACTCCCCGGGCCAACCATCCGGCACTGATGAAGGTGTATGCAATGGCGGGGCGCTATGATCTTCCCGTGTTGCTGCACAGCAACTTGACCTCCCTTCGCGAAGAGACACCGATCTATCTGGGGGAGCTGGAAGAGGCGCTCAGTGAACACCCGGAAACCCGTTTTTTGCTGGCCCACGCAGGCACCAGTGGTGGTGTGGAAGAGCGACAGGCGCCACTGGGGACCTTACCGCCTATCCTGCGGGCATTACTGAGCCGCTATGAAAATTTGTACATCGACCTGTCGTGGAGCGTGAAAGACCACTACCTGATTGATGACGGCGTGCCCAGCAAGGAGTGGCTGGCCCTTATCCGTGAATTTCCGGACCGTTTTACCCTGGGAACCGACCTGGTGGGGCATTTCGACAGCATGGAGAAGGTGCTGGGCGAGTATGAACCGTTGCTGGAAGCATTGCCCAAAAAAGTGGCGGAGCAGCTTTCACACGGGAATGCGGACGCGCTGGTGCCCAGAAAAGGGGCAGTGAAGTTGCCTTGAATGAAGATTTGTCGTGGATTTAAGGGCAA
>NZ_LWEZ01001255.1:0-1752 GCF_001634945.1 Alcanivorax sp. HI0044 | reverse complement strand
GGCAGCCCCACCACGGCAATGGCGGCCACAAAGAACAACAGCGACAGCCGGCCGCCATTAAGAATCGCCGGGCCGATCTGCAGGCAATCCGCCACCTCGCCACGGCCGCGGGCAATCAGATCAGTAAGCAGGAACAAGCCGCCACAAATCAGGGTGGAATGCAGCAGGTAGTACAGCGCCGGCCCCAATGCCTGCAGCTGACCGAAGGCCAGTGCGGCCACCAAGGTGCCCACCGACATCACCACCAGATAGGACACCAGCGTGCCCAACCGCTTCGCACCCAGCACACCGATACAGGCCAACCCCAGTGTCACCAGCGCCAGCCACCACAACGCTTGCAGCCCCAGCCCGGCAAAGGGGCCATCGGCAAACGCCAGGGCATACACCCGCACCATGGCGTAGATGCCCACCTTGGTCATGATCGCGAAGAGCGCCGCCACCCCAGCAGTGGCGCTGGCATAGGCAGCGGGCAACCAGAAGTACAGCGGGAACATGGCCGCCTTGAGGCCAAACACCACCCACAGCATCAACACCGCCACTTTCAACAAGGTTGCATCGGTCCCCGTAAGCGCTTGGGCTTTCACGGCAAAGTCCGCCATGTTGAGCGTCCCGGTGGTGCCGTACACCAGCCCCAGGGCAACCAGGAACAGGGCTGACCCCACCAGGTTAAGCACCACATAGTGCAGCCCCGCCTTCACCCGCTCCGGGCCACGCCCGTGCAGCGCCAGGCCATAGGACGCAATCAGCAGCACCTCGAAAAACACAAACAGGTTGAACAGGTCGCCGGTGAGGAAGGCGCCATTGACGCCCATCAGCTGGAACTGGAACAGGGCATGGAAGTTGGCGCCTTTGCGGTCATCGCCGCAGCTGGCGTATAACAGCGCGGGAAACGCCAGCACTGCGGTCAGCAACACCATCAAGGCACTGAGCTTGTCCAGCACCAGCACAATGCCGAACGGCGCCTGCCAGTTACCCAGCGCATAGACGGTGATCTCCCCACCCCAGGCCTGATCGCCCAGAAAAACAGCCACCGCCAGCATCGCCGCGCAGGACAACAAGCCGGTGAGCCGTCGCAACCGATGCCGCTCACGCACCTCCAGCAGCAGCAACATGCCCGCCAGAGCCGGTATCAATACCGGCGCGATAATCCAGTGGTTCATGAACGGCCTCCGTCATCCGGTTTGCCATCCACATGGTCGTTATGCAGCTCGCCCTGGCTACGCAGGGCCAGCACCACCAGGAACGCAGTCATCGCGAAACCAATCACGATGGCAGTCAGCACCAGCGCCTGGGGTAGCGGATCGGTGGGGTCCGGACTCATGCCAACCACCGCCACCTGATTTATTTTCAGCCCGCCCATGGCGAACAGGAACACATTCACGCCATAACTCAGCAGCGTCAGGCCCATGACCACCGGGAAAGTCCGTGCACGCAGGCACAGGTACACCCCGGAGGCCACCAGCACACCAATAATGATTGCGACCAGCAGTTCCATCAGGCGTTCTCCCTCTTGTCATCCAGCAGCGACAGCTTGCCCAGGTTGGCCAGCATCAGCAGCGTTGCCCCCACCACAGTGAGGAACACCCCGGTGTCGAACAGCATGGCCGTGGCCAATTCAAATTTACCGATCACCGGCAGAGACACATAGGTAAAGGAACTGGTCAGGAACGGGTAATCAAAGACCCAGCTTCCCACCCCGGTCAGCCCGGCCAACAACACGCCCATGGCCACCACCGGGTGGTAGTCCCCGGG
>NZ_LWEZ01001254.1:0-2965 GCF_001634945.1 Alcanivorax sp. HI0044 | reverse complement strand
GGCATCCGTGGAAGGCAACGTGTATTACCGGATGATCGAAATGGTCATGGGCGCGCGGGTGAATGGCAAGTTGGTACGGCTGGATGATGAGCGCCGCAATTTGCCTGCCCCGGACGCCAGTAAAGCCGCCAAGTCGGAGCCTGAAGGCAAGGCTGTGGCAGGCAAGGCGGCCGTGGATAATTCTTGACTGTTTTAGTCGGGTACTGGAACATGATCTACCCGCCTGGGCGATTGCTGTTGCCCAGGCGGGGATCCTACTGCCCAGATGTCAGCCAATAGCGAGAGTATGACCGAGTCAGCGCCTATTTCATTTACTGATGCCGCCGCGGCCAAAGTCAAAGAGCTGCGTGACGACGAAGGAAACCCGAACCTGAAGCTGCGTGTGTATATCACTGGCGGCGGGTGTGCGGGGTTTTCCTATGGTTTCACCTTCGATGAAGCGGTGAATGAAGACGATACCTCGGTGGAGAAAGCCGGCGTAACCCTGCTGGTAGACGCCATGAGCATTCAATACCTGGATGGTTCCCAGGTGGATTACGAAAAGGGCCTGATGGGTTCGCGTTTCGTGGTCAGCAACCCCAATGCGGCCACCACCTGCGGCTGCGGTTCTTCCTTCTCTGTTTAGGAATAACTGGCTGCTTCAGTCGTAAGCCCGCTTTGCCGAAAAGAAGCGAGTAACGAGTTACGAGTCTCGAAAGGCAAGAGGTGGACTGGGTTTCGAAACTCGCTTCTCGCAACTCGCGCCTGTCTCCCCTGTCACAAAACCTTCACTGTTTGATCAACATTTCGTCGCTTTTCGGGTAGACACTGAACCCATGATGACGACAAAACCGACATTTCAACGAATGACCGCCGCGGATACCCGGGCCATGTGCTGGTTGCTACAACAACCGCAGGCAGCCCGCCGTGCCCGTCTGGCGCGGATGATCTCCCGCCTCGGCGATGGTCCTTTCTATGTGGCGCTGACGTTGCTGATCTGGTGGATGGATCGGCAGGGCGGCAGCGAGTTCGCCCTGACTGCCATGGCCGCCTATGCCCTGGAAGTGCCGATGTTTGTGCTGCTCAAGCACTTGATCAAACGGCCCCGGCCGGCGGATGCGCTGGAGAGCCTGTCGGCGTTTATTCAGCCCGCGGACCGATTCAGCTTCCCGTCCGGGCATACAGCGGCGGCCTTTGTGATGGCGACACTGCTATGTGTGTTCTATCCGCCGGTAATGGCTCTGGCGTTGGGGTTGGCGGTGATGGTGGGATTGTCCCGGGTGTTGCTGGGGGTCCATTATCCGTCGGACATTCTGGCTGGCGCGACGCTTGGCTTCAGCTGCGCCATGATTGGGCTGTGGCTGGTTTGAGGGGCTAGCTACGGGCTACGAGTTGCGAGGCGCGGGAAGAGCCAAAGCCAGGTTCACTGTGGTGCGCCGCGCCCAGGCGAGGCGAAAAGCAACGCCGAAGCGCGGTTCAAGAGTTTGTCGGTTGAGCCAATCCCTGTTTCGCGCCTTGAAGCTCGTAGCTCATAGCTCGCAGCTACTCTTAAGGCAGGGTGATCTGCCCCAATACCGCTTCCCTCGACGCCCCGGTGACCACCGGCGCATTGCCCGCTTTTCCTTCCATGCGCGCCCAGGCCAACCAGGCAAACGCGGCGGCTTCCACCCAGTCCGGGTGCAGTCCGTGCTCGGCGGTGCTGGTGACCGGGGTGTTGAGTAATGCCTGAAGGCGTTCCAGCAGGTGCCGGTTATGGGCGCCTCCACCACAGATCAGTACGTGATCGGGCTGGAAGTTGTTAAGTGCATCGCTGATCGAGTGGGCGGTGAGTTCTGCCAGTGTTGCCTGGATGACGTCATCAGGGAGCGAGTGGTTAGCCAGTTGGGCGTTGAGCCAGTCGCGGCTGAAGCGTTCCCGTCCGGTGCTTTTCGGGGGCGGCTGATGGAAATACGGATCATCCAGCAGGGTAGTGAGCAGGGTGCTGTCGGGCTGGGCGCTGGCGGCCCAGTCACCGTTGCGGTCGTAGGCTTGCTGGTAGTGCTGTTGAATCCAGCTATCCATCAGCACGTTGCCCGGGCCGGTATCAAAGCCGCCGGTGAGCTGGCCGGTATCCAGCAAGGTCACATTGGCCATGCCGCCGATGTTGATCACGGCAATGCGTTGATCAGGGCGGGCAAATAACTGTCGATGAAAGGGCGGCACCAGCGGGGCGCCTTGCCCGCCCAGCGCCATATCCTTGTTGCGAAAGTTGCTGACCACGGGGATGCCGGTTGCCACGGCCAGCGAATCCGGGCAGCCCAGTTGTACGCTGAAGCCGGGCGGTTGCGGGCGATGGCGAATGGTCTGCCCGTGGCAGCCGATGGCACGGACCTGGTCCGGGGTTATGCCGGCCTGCGTGAGCAGGGTCTGGCAGGTGTTGGCGTAATGTCCGGCCAGCTGCAGGTTGACGCGGCCGGCCCGGTCGATTTCGTTACTGCCCGGCTGGCACAGGGCGAGAATGTCGTCGCGAAGCGGTGCCGGGATTGGCTGGCTCAGGGTGCCGAGCAGAGAAAAATGGTCGCCGCCAATGCTGGCGAGAACGGCATCAATGCCGTCCACGCTGGTGCCGGTCATCAGGCCGATAAACAGGGATGGCTCGGTCTTAGAAGGCATCGCTGCTGGCCAGTGTCGAGGCTTCGGAGAACAGGGTCATTTGTGCCTTCAGCCGGTTGGCGGCAATCAGGAACTCCGCTCTCTCGTTATCGTTGATGCCGCGTGCCTTGGGCAGCGGTACGGTTTGTGGATTGCGGTGTACGCCGTTAATACGGAACTCGTAATGCAGGTGTGGGCCGGTGGCGAGCCCGGACGAACCCACATAGCCGATGGTTTGCCCCTGGGTGACTCGTTTGCCCACGCGGATACCTTTGGCAAAACTGCGCATATGGGCATACAGGGTGGTGTAGATCTGGCCATGCTTGAGGATGATGACATTGCCGTAGCCCCCTTT
>NZ_LWEZ01001253.1:0-7340 GCF_001634945.1 Alcanivorax sp. HI0044 | reverse complement strand
GTCCGTGCAGCGCTTTTATTCCACCGTGATGGTGATCTTCTCGGACATGACCGGTGGCTCATGGGGAACATGGCGATAATCGCCCAGCAGTAGTTGCAGGGTATGGGTGCCCGGCTCCAGTTCCAGCTCGGTTTCAGTCTGACCCTTACCGAAATGCACTACCTGGTCGTTGGCGGGCAGGGGCATGCCCATGTCCGGCAGGGTTTCCAGGTCGATGAGCAGGTGGTGGTGGCCACTGTTTTCTTGCTCATTGCCGGCCGGAGCCACATCCATGCCTTCCAGGCCAAAGACAACCTTCACCGGACTGCTGACGGTGGCGCCATTGGCCGGGCTGACGATTTCAGCGGCGGCGCCTTCCGGGGCCGAGCTGCGGGTGATGCCGGTGGCAGCGGGTTTGTCAGCGCTGTCATCTGTGTTCATGTGATTGCTGTGATCGGCGGCGGCCGGGGCTTGTGCAGCTGGGGCGGCAGCCTCTTTGGCGGCGTCTTCGCTGTTGTCGGAACAGGCTTGCAGCAGGGTAGTGCTGGCAATCACAGCGACGAGCAGGGAACGTTGAAACGGAATACGCATGGTCTTTTCCTTGAGCAGTTGAATCCAATGAAGACCTGCTGCCAGACAAAACAAGGCAACAGAGTGAACCGGAATCACGAAGTTGTCATAACCATAGCAGAAACCCCGGGCTTCGTGTCTACATGGTGGCGGCTTTGACAGGTATAATTCGCGCCAGTTTGCATTATTGGAGTCAGCATGACTGTTCGTACTCGCGTCGCCCCGTCGCCCACCGGTGATCCCCACGTCGGCACGGCTTATATTGCCTTGTTCAATCGTTGCTTTGCGCAGCAGCATGGCGGCCAGTTTATTCTGCGTATCGAAGATACGGATCAGACCCGTTCCACGGATCAGTCCGAACAGATGATCCTGGATTCTCTGAAATGGCTGGGGCTGACCTGGGACGAAGGCCCGGACGTGGGCGGGCCGCATGGGCCGTACCGGCAAAGTGAACGCAAGGGGATGTATCGCCAGTACGCGGACGAGTTGATCGAAAAGGGCCATGCGTTCAAGTGCTACCGCACCAGTGAAGAGCTGGATACGCTTCGTGCTGCGCTAAAAGAGAGCGGCGAGAACCGGGCGCTCAAGCCGTCGGATCTGGAGCTGCCGGCGGATGAGCAGGCGAAACGTGAAGCCGAAGGCGCACCCTACGTGATTCGCATGCGGGTCCCCATGGACGGTCGCTGTGAAATTCAGGACATGCTGCGTGGCACGGTCGAGCTGGACTGGGCGCTGGTCGATGCACAGATTCTGCTGAAATCCGACGGCATGCCAACCTACCACCTGGCGAATATCGTGGACGATCACCTGATGGAGATCACCCATGTCATTCGTGGCGAGGAATGGCTTAACTCTGCGCCCAAGCACAAATTGCTCTATGAATATTTTGGCTGGGAAATGCCGGCGCTGTGTCACATGCCGCTACTGCGTAACCCGGATAAATCCAAACTCAGCAAGCGCAAGAACCCCACCAGTATCCTGTTCTACCAACGCATGGGGTATTTGCCGGAAGCGTTGATCAACTACCTGGGCCGTATGGGGTGGTCCATGCCGGATGAGAGCGAGAAATTTTCGCTGGCGCAGATGCAGGACGCGTTCGATATCCAGCGTGTGTCTCTGGGGGGGCCGGTGTTCGATGTGGAAAAACTTAGCTGGCTGAACGGCCAATGGTTGCGCGATCAGAGCGATGAGCAATTTCTGGACTCGCTGCTGGACTGGGCTTACAACCGTGATTACGCCATGAAAATCATCCCGCACTTGCGCCAGCGGGTGGAGACCTTGTCGGAAGTGGCCGACAAGGCAGCGTTCTGCTTTAACGGTATGCCGGCGATCAACGAAGCCAGTTTCGAGCATAAGCAGTACGCCACCGATGACATCAAGGTGTGGTTGCAGTATCTGCTCTGGACCTATGAAGCGCGCAACGACTGGAACCGTGATGGCTTGTTCGCCGACGCCAAAGCCATCGCCGATGCCCTGGAAGTGAAGATTAAGGATTTCCTGTTCCCGGTCTTCATCGCCATTGCCGGCACCAGTGCCAGTTTCTCGGTGGTGGACTCCATGGAGATCATCGGTTCTGACATCAGCCGTGCCCGCATCCGCCACGCCATTGAGATATTGGGTGGGGTATCCAAGAAGCAGATGAAGAAGCTGGAGAAGGCTTACCGGGATCTGCCGGTGGGTTGAAAGTCTGACCGACTGGGGGCGAGTTGCGAGAAGCGAGTTTCGAAGAGCAAAACCTGAAACTCGCTCATGCCTGAAGGTTTTCGCGACTCGAAACTCGTCACTCGCTACTGCTTTTGCCCAGTTTTTCAGCAACTTGCTCAGGATGTAGTCAAATCGACTTCATTCTGAAAAAAAACCGCTGGCTGGCGCTTGACAGGGTAGGGGTGGCCGGTAGAATACGCCGCACCTACCGGGATGCACCTGATCCCACTGGTATTTGGGGCTATAGCTCAGCTGGGAGAGCGCAACACTGGCAGTGTTGAGGTCAGCGGTTCGATCCCGCTTAGCTCCACCAAACACGTCCCCTTCGTCTAGTGGCCCAGGACACCGCCCTTTCACGGCGGTAACAGGGGTTCGACTCCCCTAGGGGACGCCAAATAGAAAAGCCTCACTCGAAAGAGTGGGGCTTTTTTATGGCCGCTTTACGGCCGTAACACGTTTTACGCAACATGCATCACGCTACAGGTCAGGCCTGATCTTGCGGTCCCAGGATAAGCCGCAAGTAGTGAATGCCTCTCTCCTATGCGTCGCTTACTGGAAACACTGCTTCCTGCGTTAACTCAGCCGGCGGATGGTAAGGGTGTGGGCGATTTTTTCGCCGTCCCAGATGTATTCGTAGTGAGCGCTGGGGGTAATGCTGGCGATAATTTGCGGGGTCAGCAGGGCGTAGCAATGGCTGCCGGCAGCTCGCACCGATTCGTAATGAATGCCGCTGTGTTGTTGGTCCCGTAATTGCTGACCGAGCAGGTGGGCTGCGCTGTAATCATCGGGCGCATGCCAGCGTGGGTGGTCGCTGGCGGGGGTGATATCGATGAGTGTCGCGGTGAAATTGACCTTCAGACCGCGCATCACGATGCGGTCATATTTGAGGCCATCCACCTGCTGGAAGTAGCGTTGCTGGTGATAGCGGGTTTCGGCGATGGCCGTTGCCATGCGGTCGGCGCAATAGAATACGCCGTAATGGCCCGCAGAGAAGCGCGAACCGGCCGGGTTCACATGCACGAAAGGGCCCAGGGCGTAGTTGCAACCGGGGATGCCCCAGGGGCGCTGATCGGGCGGTACCCGGTTCAGCTCGCCAACATCATTCTGCAGGCGTGGATTGGTGAGTGCCTGCACCGCAAACAGCGCATCGAAGTCAGCCTGGTCCGCCACATCATCGAAGATGGCGATGGGGGGGTATTTGCCATTGACCAGCCGGTAGGCGATTTGTCCGCGTAGCGTGGTACATGGCAAGGCATCGGTATTCGGTTCACTCAGCCCCATTGGCCGCCTCGCAGGCTGTCGAGCTGACGGTGCACCTCGTAAAGGCTGGCGACCCGGCCGCTGCCCATGATGCTCATGGGCGTGGCGCCATTAAAAAAGGCGTTATGGTTGGCCATGCGCACAAAGCCGTACACGTTCTCCTTGTTCCCGAACAGGGTCCGTAGCGCCTGATGGATATTCAGCAGGTAGCTGAGGCGCTCGAGCAGGTCCTGGCTTACCCGCGCGCTGTCTGGCTGGCTCTGGTATTTGTGCAAGGTGGAGCGGCCGACACCGAGTAGCGCCATTTTCTCCTTTTCGCTGCACTGCCAGTGCTCCAGTAGTTTCAATACCGCACGCAAGGCGGCATGGCGGGCGCCATCGTCCAGAGCTTGTGGGGTATAGGCTGTTGCGGGTTCCATGTTTTGCCTCCTGTTGATGACAATAATGGTCTATATTTTGGTTTTTGTCTATATTGAGACATTCGGAGCAAGAAAATGTCATATCCATGAACAACCTGAGATGTCTGTAGTCACTGTATTGCGGTCATTGGATGGCCGGGCGCCGGGTTGGTGAACATTTGCTGGAGAGGCTGGATGGGAAACAGGGTTAATGTGTTGGGTAGCGGAGTGTTGCTGTTGGCTGCGCTGTCGGCAGGCTGTGCCAATGCAGGAGATGTTGCGAGCCGGCAATGGACTGATGCGCACCTGCACTATGTGGATTTCATGCAGGACAGTGAGGGCGCCCAGGCGATGATCGCGGCCATGGATGAGGCAGGTGTGGAGCGAGCCTGGGTATTTGGTCTGCCGGTGATGAAAAAATGGCAGGCAGAGGCGCCACGCCGCCCCCGCTATTATCTGGGCGATGAGGCGCCGCTGTATTACTACAGCGCCACGGATGACATTGTGGCCCAGGCGGTGTTGTCGCTGCCGGAGGAGCAGCAGGCGCGGTTGCAGCCGTTTATCAGTGGTTTCAACCCCACGGACATGCACGCAGCGGAGCAGGTGGAAAGCCTCATTGAGCGTTATCCGGGGCTGTGGCAGGGGATTGGAGAAATTCTCACCCGGCATGATCAGCTCACTGCGCTCACCGAAGGAGAGACTCCCCGGGCCAACCATCCGGCACTGATGAAGGTGTATGCAATGGCGGGGCGCTATGATCTTCCCGTGTTGCTGCACAGCAACTTGACCTCCCTTCGCGAAGAGACACCGATCTATCTGGGGGAGCTGGAAGAGGCGCTCAGTGAACACCCGGAAACCCGTTTTTTGCTGGCCCACGCAGGCACCAGTGGTGGTGTGGAAGAGCGACAGGCGCCACTGGGGACCTTACCGCCTATCCTGCGGGCATTACTGAGCCGCTATGAAAATTTGTACATCGACCTGTCGTGGAGCGTGAAAGACCACTACCTGATTGATGACGGCGTGCCCAGCAAGGAGTGGCTGGCCCTTATCCGTGAATTTCCGGACCGTTTTACCCTGGGAACCGACCTGGTGGGGCATTTCGACAGCATGGAGAAGGTGCTGGGCGAGTATGAACCGTTGCTGGAAGCATTGCCCAAAAAAGTGGCGGAGCAGCTTTCACACGGGAATGCGGACGCGCTGGTGCCCAGAAAAGGGGCAGTGAAGTTGCCTTGAATGAAGATTTGTCGTGGATTTAAGGGCAAGCCCCGGTTTCTGATGAGGGCTGTTTTTTCGCCTTGCGGGGTGCCTGACGCCTAAACCCGCAATCACATCGGTGGTGGTGTGGGTTTCAATTTTATTGCGTCAGGCATGCGGCTTCAGGTTTCAGGCTTTTTCTGTAATCGACGCAGCAGGGACGATGTATCCCAGCGGCCCCCACCCATGGCCTGAATATCCCGGTAAAAGTCGTTTATCTGCTCCGTGACGGGCAGGGGTGTCCCGTTCCGGGCAGCTTCGTTCAGGCAGATATCCAGGTCCTTGCGCATCCAGTCCACCGCGAAGCCGTGCTCATACTGGTCGTCGATCATGGTCTGGTGCCGGTTTACCATCTGCCAGGAGCCGGCGGCCCCCTGACTGGTGGTTTCGAAGACTTTGCTGGCATCCAGGCCGGCGTTCAAGGCAAAGGCGACGCCTTCTGCAAGCCCTTCCACCAGCCCGGCTACGCAGATCTGGTTGACCATTTTGGTCAGCTGGCCACTGCCCGCCGGCCCCATCAGGTTGGTGGCTTTGGCGTAATGCTGAAGGGTGGGGAGTACGCGCTGATAGACCGCCTCGTCACCCCCGCACATGATCGAGAGTTGGCCGTTTTCTGCTCCTTGCTGTCCGCCGGAGACCGGGGCATCGATAAAATGATTGCCCTGCTTTCGACAGGCGGTATCCAGCTCGCGGGCCATTTCTGCGCTGGCAGTGGTGTGATCGATCAGAATGGCGCCCTTGGCCAAGCCTTGCAGGGCGCCGTCATCACCGAGCGTTACCTGACGCAGGTCGTCGTCGTTACCGACACAGACAAAGACCAGATCCGCTCCCCGGGCGGCTTCGGCAGGTGTGGCTGCGTAGTTGCCTGGGTAATCCCGTGCCCATTGCTGCGCCCGGAGAGTTGTTCGGTTGTACACCGTCATGGAAATGCCTGCTTCGGCCAGATGGCCGGCCATGGGGTAGCCCATGGTGCCTAGTCCGATAAAGGCGGCGTTCAGGGCGCTCATTTGTCGCTGCCTCCATCATTAATGTCAGTGAGGGGGCTGTTATCGCCCAGGGGGTAAGCGGCAAAGCGAGGCTCGGTAAGGCTGCCCAGGTAGAGGGTGTTGCCATGCTGTTCGGCGCTGGTGATCGGGGCGAAGGCGCCGTCGCTGTTGTCTTGCAGATTGTGAGTGACCTGTCCTTGCTCGTCGAGGCCGAGCACAAAGCCGTGATGCACCGGTTGCGGCTGCAGGAAGCTGGGCATACGGAAGGCCACTTTGCGCAGCAGGGGTTTGTCGGAAAGGCTGTCGAGCATGGCATTACGGGGACTGAAAAGGGCAAGCCAAAAAGTGCCGTCGCCGTTGGCCGAGATGCCATCCGGGATGCCGGGCAGGTTATCCATGAAGATATCGTGGCTGCCGGCTTTGTCGCCTTTGAGCCAGTAGCGAACGATGCGGTAATTACCGGTTTCGGTCACCAGTACGAAGTCTTCATTCTGCGACAGGGCGATACCATTGGCGAACTGCAGGCCATCCAGCAGGACTTCGGCTTGGCCGGTGGCCGGGTCGTAACGCAACAGCCGCCCGTGGCCGCCGTGTTCCATGATGTCGTCGCGGGCATGCATGGCCGGGCCAAATTTGCTGGAGGCATCGGAGAAATAGGCGATGCCGTTGCTGTCCACATCCACGTCATCGGTGAAACCGTAGGCTAGTCCGTTAGCGCTGTCGCTCAGGGTTGTGATAGCGCCGGCCGCGTTGATGCTCAAAAGTCCTTTGTAGCCATCGGCAACGATCAGGTTGCCAGAGGGCGCAAAATCCAGACCCAATGGCCGGCCTCCGGTGTTGGCGATCAGATCCGGGTTCTTGCCGTCGGGATCAAAGCGAACAATGCGGCCATCTACATAGCCCACGTACAGGTAGCCTTCATCATCAATGGCCACATCTTCCGGGCCAACGCCTTCATCCTTGCCGAGTATGCGGCTGTCACTGAGTGCCGTGTTGGTGGCGTAGGGGCCTTCCAGGGCGGGGGCCGTAGGGGCTTGCCAGGCGACGGGCTCGATACTGACCGGCCAGAATAGCAGGTAGGCGGCAATGGCGATGATGATGAGAAGCGCGAGAATTTTTTTCATTGTCATGTCTGCGTTGGCTAGCGAGACGATGATGCTTGCATGCACGGCGCAACCACGCAAATGCA
>NZ_LWEZ01001252.1:0-879 GCF_001634945.1 Alcanivorax sp. HI0044 | reverse complement strand
CTCACCAGGCACAAGCCGATAAAGAGCATGGCAATAAAAACCTGCATTGCCAGCAACCCTGCAACCAGTTTGCCTTTATTTTTTTTCGGTTCGGTTGTCTGCATCGTTTTACTCCACCCGTAACCCGAAAATAAGAACGGCGGTTTCACCCGCTTTCAATTCGCCCACATTGACCGACACATCACCGGTACCCGCTTCGGCAGGTGCAACCACATCGGCGCTGCAATCCCCCGAGGGAAGCTGGCAACGGGTCGCGGAAGACAGCATGGTTGTGAACGGCTGGGTGCGATCATTAATGGTCACTTCATACATGCTCTGCGCCCCGGTATTGGCTGCCGTCAGGCGATAAATCACGCACTGCTCGCCAGGTGTTGCCGTAAATCGGGTATAGACAAAACAGCCATCCGCAGTACAACTGCCCGGGCCATCCGGCACGCCATCACAGTCGGCATCCAGTGCCTGCTCTTTGGTCACGGCCACATCGGTATTGCTGGTCGTGGTGGAATCCGTCGCCGTGTCGGTCACCGTCTGCCCGGCACCTTGTGCCGTAACAGTGAGCGTCTTGAGGTTGGTAATGCCGTACGCTGCCGTGGCCGGGGCAAAAACCCGGGCGAACACGGACAGGCTCTCACCCACGGCAAGCACACCATCTGCCCCGGCAGTCTGCAGAGGAGTGCCATCGACAATCAGGGTATCCGCCGTATCCCATTGCCCATTGCCGTTGCTGTCCTCGTAGAGGGTAATCGACCAGCCATTGTCACTGGCGCTGTCAGGCGTGCCGCTGAGCAGCACATTGGTCAAATCCACATTACCGGTGTTGGTGAGCTGATGGCTATAAAGCACGCTGCTGCCCGGCGCCACTTGCCCGGTCTGGTCCGG
>NZ_LWEZ01001251.1:0-17879 GCF_001634945.1 Alcanivorax sp. HI0044 | reverse complement strand
GCGCCACCCTTGGCGGCCAGCAACAGGGCTTCTGAAACCGCGCCGATGGTAATGCCGACAATCGCCTGGTTGGCCAGTTTCGCCAGCTGGCCGCTGCCCACCGTGCCAATATGCGTCGCCTTGCCCAGGGCTTGAAAAATCGGCCCTGCCCGGTCGACGTCTTGATCACTCCCGCCCGCCATGATCGACAACGTGCCGCCTTGTGCTCCCCGGGTACCGCCGGACACGGGCGCATCCAGATACCCCCCGCCCTGCTGCGCAACCCGCGCCCCATGCCGCCGGGCGGTGCCGGGTTCAATGGAACTCATATCGATGACCAGCGCCTGCGGGCGCAACCCGGCAATGGCATCGCTCTGGTACAGCACCTGATCCACCACCGCACCGTCTTCCAGCATGGTGATCACCACATCTGCTTCGGCCACGGCTTGCGCCGGGCTGGCCGCAATGCGTGCTCGACTGGCAAATCGCTGTGCCTTGTCAGGGGTACGGTTCCACAAGGTGAGGGAAAAACCGGCATCCAGCAGTCGCGCCACCATGGGCGCCCCCATCAGACCGATGCCAAGAAAGCTGATATGAGGCATGAAATGTCCTGAACTAACGGAACGAAAAGTCTACGCGATTCACACTGGTGACTGTAGCCACGGGCTGGCACGTCAATCAAAAAAGCCGCCCGCAGGCGGCTCTTTCAATCCGGGACACGATACCCGGAGCAACTCAGTGCTCAGGCCGACTGGCTGCGACGCCCACGTAGCCAGAAAACCACGGCCAGGATAATCGCCACTGATTGTGCGACCACACCTTGCACGGTCGGGTAGAGACCCAACCACTCGATGGTGGGCACGCCCAGGTAGAACGCACTGATCAGCCCGGCTTCCTGCAGGGCGGCAATGCCGTTGCCAAGCAGAATCACCGACAGGATCAGCAGCACAATGCTGGTCACGCGGAAGAACAGACTCAGGGGCAAGCGCATGCCAATGCGGAAGAACAGGAAACACACCACCGCCAGCGCCAGAATGGCCGCCCCCATACCGTAAAACAGGTAAGGCTGAGTCGCCGCCGTCACCTGGCTCAACAAGGCCTCATAGAACAGGATGGTCTCGAAAATTTCCCGGTACACGGAAATGAAGGACACGAAGGCCAAGACCCAGATGGTGCCCTCGCCCAGGGCATTGTCCACCTTGCTCTTGATGTAGCCCATCCACTTCTGGCTATTGCTGTTGCTGTGCATCCAGAAGCCCACGTAAAACAGAATCAGCGCGGCCACCACACCGGCAAAACCCTCGGTCATTTCCCGCGATGCGCCACTGAAGGTAATCAGCGTGTTGGCCACGTACCAGGTCAGGCCGCCGGCCACTAACGCAGTGATCCAGCCATAGTGAATATGACGGGTCGCCTTCACCGCGTTGGCCTTGCGAGTAAACGTCAACAGGGCTGCCACCACCAGCAGGGCCTCCAGACCTTCACGGAACAGGATGAAGAAACTGGCAGACAAGGTTGCCGCCGGGCTAAGGCCATCACCGGACAAGGCATCACTGGCCTGGGCCAGGCCCTGTTGGGCTGCCGCCACCTTGTCGCTCACCTCACTGGCCTCACGATCCCGGTCGATGGCTTCGCGTACCGCCATAAAGCGGGATTCCGCACTGCGCATCAGCTCGCTGTCCACCGCAGCCAGCTGCTGCTCAATCATTTCAAAACCGTCCAGGTAGGCAGACAGCGCCGCCGCCTTGGCCGCCTTCTTATCGCCGGCCTGATACGCCTTGTCCGCATCGGTCAGCTTGTCATGACTCAAGGCGATGAAACGGTTTTTGTTGAACAGCGCACCGGGGGTGCGGCGCAGGTAACCCAGGGCCGCATAGGCCTTCGGGCCTTGCTCCTTGAGCACATCTTCCGGGGCCTGGGCCACCAGGGTGTCCAGGGTGAGAGTACCTTTCATGCCAGGCACGGTGCTGAAAACCTGTTCGCCCTCCTCAGCCACCTGATCGGTAACTGCCTTGGCCCCCACATAGAACGCCAGCGCCCAGCGGTCTTCTTCACTCAGCGTGTCGGCATAGGCGGCCATGCCAGTCCCCTCCACCCCTTGGGTGATGGTGGTGTGCAGTCCCAACAGTGAACGGCCGTTATAGCGCTCCACTTCGGTAAAGTCAGTGGGGGCAGGCTCCAGCGCCGCCCCTGCGGGGCCATCGCCCTTGCCTTGCGCACCATGACAGGCCGCGCAGTGGCTCTGGTACAACGCCGCCGCATGCTCCTGATCCGGGGCCTGCTTGGGCGATACCGGAATACCGTAAACGCTCACCAGCGTCGCACGGATAGATTGCGCCAGAGTCTTGATCTCACTCTCCGCCGCTTTATCGGTTACCGCTTGCTGGAGGTTATTGGCCTGGGTTTGCAGTGTCTGCTTGCCTTCAGCCTCGGGCAGCTCTGCCACCCCTTCGGCCAGCAGCGCGGAAAATTCCGACATCTCGGCATATTCTTCCGGGCTGACAATCTCGCCATCCACCACGGCATTGATATAGTCCGCCCCCACATACTCAACCAGCTGGACAAGGGCGGTCTGGTTGGCGGCATGGGCAGGCAGGGAAAAACAAAAAAACGCGAGCAGGACCCCGAAGAAAGGACGGACCAGGAAGGTGCGCGGCATAGGCTTGAACTCGATTCAGTACATTAAAGGCGAGTCATTATCATTTATGTCTTTGCCTGCATCAAGCTAGTCATAACTCTTAATAAAGCACGAGAGTTCCAGGATCGGGTCAACCCACGGTAAACGCCAGCACCTTGCTGATATGCGCCTGGGGCCGCCCACTTTCCGCCTGCCAGGTGTTGAAAGCCGCCTGCGCGGCTTTCTGGTCCCGCTGGCTCGCCGGGGGTTTGTCGATAATGTTCTGCGCTTTCAGCGCGGCTACCACATCGCCAGTGGGATACCAGGTGTCGCGCCCCACCATGCGCAAAAACGCGGCACCGGAATTGCCGCCCAGCTGCTTGCCCCGCTTCTTCAGCAACAGCCACATGCCCACGGTATCGTCCGCCGGCCAGTCCGCCAGCCAGTTCCCCACACTGCCATACTCTTCGGCCAGATCGAGCACCAGCTGGGCGTTATGGCGGATCGCCTTCATCTTGCCCCAATGGCGAATCAAACGGGTGTCTTGCATGCGCTCGTCGAGCATGGAATCCGGCATCAGCACCAGCTTCTCCGGGTCGAAACCGAAAAAGGCTTCCTCGAATGCCGGCCACTTGTTGTCCACCAGGGAATGTTTCAAGCCGGCACGAAAAATACGGCGGGTTAACGCTGACATATAAAACGCATCATCACGGCCACGCAGTGTTTGTGCATCAGCGACGTCAGGCAGCTGTGACTGCACCGCTTTCAGCGAGCCTTTGCGGTTCACCGCCAGGGCCAGTAAATCCTTGAATGGGGTCACGCTCTACTCCGGTTTGCGCCTTTCAATGCAGGCGCCAGATATACAGTGAAAAGGACGCATTGTAGAATCACTTCCCTGCCCTCTACGAGTCGACCTGCGGGAACTTCATGACAAGCGATCAATACCACGTCAGCAAATCCGACAAACTCAAAGGCGTATGTTACGACATTCGCGGCCCTGTGCTGCGTGAAGCGCACCGGCTGGAAGACGAAGGCCACCGGGTGATCAAGCTGAATATCGGCAACCCGGCGCCGTTCGGTTTCGAAGCCCCCGAAGAACTGCTCCAGGACGTGATCGCCAATCTGCCGGAATCTACCGGGTATTGCCATTCCAAGGGCCTGTTCCCGGCCCGCAAGGCGGTGATGCAATACACCCAGACCAAGGGCATTGAAGGCGTCACCGTGGATGACGTAATCATCGGCAACGGGGTATCCGAGCTGATTGTCATGGCCATGCAAGCACTGCTCAACAGCGGCGATGAGGTGCTGCTGCCCGCGCCTGACTACCCGCTGTGGACGGCCTCCGTGCGGTTATCCGGTGGCACCCCGGTGCATTACCTGTGCGATGAACAGCAGGACTGGCAGCCGTCTCTGGAAGACATTCGCGCCAAGGTGAACAAGAACACCAAGGCATTGGTGATCATCAACCCGAACAACCCCACCGGTGCCAACTACGAGCCGGCCATGTTGCGCGAGCTGTTGCAGATCGCCCGCGAGAACAACCTGATCGTGTTCGCCGATGAAATCTACGACAAGATCCTCTACGACGGCGAGGAACACACCTCCATCGCCTCCATGGCCGATGACCTGCTGTTCATCACCTTTAACGGCCTGTCCAAGAACTACCGCGCCGCCGGTTTCCGTGCCGGCTGGATGGTTATTTCCGGCGCCAAACACCGGGCGGAAAGCTATATCGAAGGGCTGGATATGCTGGCCAGCATGCGCTTGTGTGCCAATGTACCCAGCCAACATGCTATCCAGACCGCTCTGGGCGGCTACCAGAGTATTGGTGACCTGGTGCTGCCCACCGGCCGCCTGGGGCGCCAGCGTGATCTGGCCTGGGAAATGCTCGACTCGATTCCCGGCGTGAGCTGCGTGAAACCCAAATCCGCGTTGTACCTGTTCCCGAAGCTGGACCCGAAGGTCTTCCCGTTCGAAGACGATGAAGCCTTTGCGCTGGACCTGCTCCGCGAAGAAAAAGTGCTGATCGTTCAGGGCACCGCCTTCAACTGGCCCGACCCGGACCATTTCCGCGTGGTGTTCCTGCCCCGCCCGGATGACCTGGAAGACTCCATCGGCCGGATTGCCCGTTATCTGGATCGGGCACGCAAGAAGTAACGTGTGACTGCGTCAGGCGCTGAGCGTCTGGCGCCCAAAAAGAACAATACCATGACGTCTGTTAGGTAAGCCCATGTCCCACCTGCATATCGATGATTTCACCCACGATGTGGCCCGCATTCTGATGCAGAGCTACATGAGTTTCCCTCGCCCGGGCGCCTTGTACGTGGAAGATATTATCGGCCCCACCGAGGTGGATGATGTGGGTTTGCACAGCACCCGACACATGAGCTGCCTGGGCGCCATGCTGTGGCTCGCCGAAGAAGGTTACCTGCGGTACCAGGCCACCATTTTTCAGGAAGGTCTGGAACAGGCCGTATTGAGCAACCGCGCTTTTGTGCTGCTCACCGCTCTCAGCGATCTACGCTTTGCAGAAACCGATCCGCAGCTTCCCGCCTCAGTGCAGCTGGAAAAAGCCACGGTTGCCGAACAACTGCTTCAGGCAATACGTGCCCAGGACTCCGCTCGCACCACAGCGCTGGTGCGCTACCTGCTGTCACGCAATCCGCAGCCGGTAGACAAGGACGAGTTCGCCCCGCTCGGCGCCAAATAAACTGCGCCACCTTTAAATCACCGCGCACCAACGCAAAAGACCCACACCATGTGGGCCTTTTGCTGTCGGGACATTTAGCGGGCTTCAGTGAAACGGAGCATTAGCGCTCCTGCATCAGCTCCAGGGTCTCCACCGTATTATCGGCCACCTCGGACTCGGTGAAACGCACGGGGCGCCACTGCAACTGGCTGTACTGCTGCGTCTGGTCACTGAAAAAAGCGCTCTCAGGATCATGTGACTGGCTGTAGCTCAGAAGCATTTCCGCCTGGGAGCCTTCATCGGTGTAAGACAGCGCCATGATAAAGCTGGAACCGTAATTGGGCCGATATGCCAGTTCATCCGTGCCATCGCCATCTTCATCCAGCGCAAACAGCAGGCTGTCCGGTTGCGGGCTGCCAATAACATTGTTGGCAAAGTCAGAGGTGCTGCGCGACGCGGTTTTGCTCTCCGCCATATTGAACACGCCCTCATAGGAATAGCCGCCACTGACGGGGATCCCGGCTTCTCCCTGCGCTTTGATCAAATACTGAATGTCACCCAAGGGGGCATCCAGGCTGATGCCATTATCGGTCAGCATTTTCGCGGCGCGAGCCAACGCAACCAGCACCGGGTCCTGCTCGGGGTTGGCCGTATCGATGGGCGCCAGGCCTGACGGCGTTGTCGCCCCGTTATCCGCATCGAAAGGTTGCGCAAACAGGCTGTCAGCCAGGCTACGATGCCCGCTCACCCGGAACTGGCGCAGGGTTTCACGCATCAGGTGAGCCCCGCGACTGGTGATGTTATAGGTTCCATCCCAGTTCACCAGCGCCTGGCAGGCTGCGGTTAAATCGTAAGCGGCCCCATCCAGCTCGGCGGTGCTGTAGCTGGTGCAACGCTGGGTCAGCTGGTTGGTCCAGTCACCGGCGAACAGCGAGCCATTATGGCTCAGCACGGTTTTCAATTCGCTGAAACTGAAGTTGCCATCGGCACCGGACAGGCCACTGCCGGACTCGTCACTGATCATCGCCGCGTTGTAACGGGTACGTGGGCTACGCACGGTGTCTTCAGGGCCGTAAAGAACACTGTATCCTTCCAGTGGTGCTTCAAGATTGCTCAACCAGTGGCTGCTGTTGGCGTTGTACAGGTAATCGTCGCGGGTCATTTGTGGCGCCTTGCTGAAAGGCACCAGCCCCGGGGTCAGGGTATCGCCACTGTCCACCCACTCATACACAGAGCTGTTGCCGGGCAGCAGCACGCTCCCTGCACCATCCTGCCAGATGGGTGCCAGCTGCGGGCTCTGCGATGCGGCGCGCCAGTAGCCTTCCGCCTGGGCACTCAACTGCGGTACCTGGGTGCCATCGATGTAACTGGCCGAGCCGGATTTGTCGATCATCAGCGTATTGACCCAGGGAATGCCCTGGTGCTCTTCAAATGCCGCAAAGAATTCTTCACGGCTGGTCGCTTTATCCATGGCCAACCATTGGTCCAGCATGCGGGTATTACCGGCATTGGCATCGCGGAACGTAACCGCAGAACCACTGCTCCACCCCAGTGAGGGCGACAGGGAAGCGAGGTTCACCATCGGCCCAAAGTGGCTGTAGTAAACCGGCTGGGAATACGGCGCCAGGCTGCCATCCGGCTGCTTGACCTGAACGGTTACTTCCCTTTGGGTCATGGCGCGGCTCTCGCCATCAAACAGATAGCGGGTGGGATCGCTGCCATCCAGCTCAAGCTGGTAAAGGGTAAAACGTTTTGACTGGGATACCGTGTGCGTCCAGCCCAGATGCTCGTTGAAACCGATCACCACCGCCGGCAACCCGACCAGGGTCGCGCCAGTGATATCCAGCTCGCCGGGAATGGTCAGATGATTCTGGAAAAAACGCAGTTCCCCATCCCAGGGAAAGTGCGGATTGGCCAGAAGCAAGCTATTGGCGGACTCACTGCGCTCCGCCCCCAAGGCCCAGCCATTACTGCCGATACCCTCAGAGGTCAGCACCTGTTTGGCGTCCAATTTCACGTTGAATGCAGCCCGGGCGCCGGCTGCTGCCGACGGCGGCTGTGCCGCAGCGATGGCGCTAATGAAGTTCCGGCTACTGGCCAGGCCTGCCAGATCAAGCTGATAGGCCAACAAGTCTTCAGCTGAAATCGGCGTTACCCATTCCGCCCCACGGCAAGGGGAAGGATAGTCTCCCTGGCTTTCTTCCAGCACCTGATTGAACCCGGCGCTGTACCCAGCCAGCATTTGTTGCGACGTGGCAGACAGCTGTGCAAACAGCTGCTGCGCCTGCGCCGGATAATCCAGCGCTTTATAGCCCACATCACTCAACAGATTTTGATTGCCCTGCCCCGCTCCCAGGTAACGGGATTTTTCTGATTTCAGCTTCATCAGCTGTTCAGACAAGGTACACAGGTTTTCCCGGGCCTGGGCATAACCCACCCCGTAGCCAAGGCTGGCGTAGTCTTCTGCGGTGATATGGGGGACCCCATACTCGGTGTAGCGCACCGTTGCCTGGTAAGGAGAATCGGGGCCTGTTGTTGGTGGACTTGCTTTTTCCGAATCCTCACTACAGCCTAATAAGAGCGCGCAGCCAAGCATGGCAATGCCAGTGCTGAATCGCATGATAGCCTCCTCGATTTGTTATCATTCTGACGATGGAAGCGTGTTATTAGACAGGACTGTTGGCGGCAGAACGCCCGCTTCGATGGACTCGAAAAAAAACAATTTATCCGTTTTAATTCAAAAAGTTACAGGTTCAAATCGATCCATTCGAACGTGAGATCCCGATGAATTACTGGACTGCAGGCGCCGCTATCGTGTGCCTGAGCATCAGCTCTACCTTGCTGCTGGCCGGCTTGAGCTGGATGGTCAATCGCCAACAACATCGACTGCCACTGGCCTACCTGCTTGCACTGATTGCGCTGGCAGTTCTGCAATCGCTGGAATTTGTGTATCACTCCACAGATCTGTTCCAGCACTGGCCCTTCTTCCTGAAGCTGGCTGACCCTGTCGTGGTGATGATCCCGTTTTGCATCTATGGCTATATTCGTGCCCTGCAAGGGCAGAACATCCTGGCCAGGTCGCGGCGTCGCCGCTGGACGCACGCGTTACCGGTGCTGCTGGTGGCCGCCCTCGCCGTGCCCTTCTGGAGCCTGCCCCCGGAACAGAAAATCTACTGGATGCTGGCCGGGCGCAAGAACCATGACCTGTGGGAGCCCATCACCCTGTACGGCAACCCTTATCTGGCCATCATTGGCGCTCTAAGCCTTTTTTACTGGTGGCAACAACGCCAACAGGGAATCCAGAGCCGCCGCAGTGCAGTGATTGAATGGGTAGGCAACCTGCAAACATTCCAGCTACTGATCGCCTTGTCCATTGCCGCCAGGCTGGCGCTGTTCTATTTGTTCGATATCCGCATTTCGCTGACTTTTGTGCTGGCACCAGCCACGGCCTACCTCACCTATTTGTTGCTGACCCGAATTAATCTTCCCGTGCAGCAAGCACCACCGCTTGCTGCTGCAACGAAAGCAACAGCGAAAGAGATACCGGCTTGTGCAAAAAACGAAAAAAACGATGACGCGCACGCTGTTTTCCCGTTGCTGGAAAACGCCATGAAAAAAGGATTATTCAGAGAAAATGATCTGACCCTGGGGCGACTGGCAGCACACTGCGGCGTCACCACGCATCAGGCCTCTGCGGCGATCAATCAATGCTCCGGCCACCATTTTTATGACTGGATTAACGGCTTTCGTCTTGAGGCGGCAGCACAGGCACTGACAGACACCCGACAACCCGTGACCCGGATTTGCCATGATGTCGGATTCAATGCCAAATCCACCTTCAACACTGCATTCAAACGCCGCTTCCACACCACCCCAACGGCGTATAGAAAACAGCACGATACAGCAAAAAAGGAATGACCTCAGGGCGATTGTTGGGCCACGACAATCGCCCAACACAGCCTTTCAGCTCCGGCGATCAGCGATCTTTAATCATCCCGACGATCAGACAGAATCTTGCCGCTCTTGGGATCGACCTTGAGCTCACGCTTGTTGGTGCCTTTGTACGCCTCCACCTCCAGCTGCCCCCGATCAAAGGAAATCTCGGTAATCGGGGAATACCCCTGCTCTTCAATCATCTTTGCCAATTCGGACATGGGCTTGGCGCCCTCCGGCGGCCGTTCATCGGCAAGCCCCAGGGAAGACAGGCCCAGAGACGCACCCACTACCACCGCAAGATAAATCTGCTTCATGTCGCTCTCCTTCATCCATAAAGTATCACCCGGTCACAGATCACTACACAGATAGCACATCCCTACAGGCCTTGCTACGCACCCGGTCTACCATCTGCAGGCACATCAAGCATCGCGGGGCGCTGATAACGATAATGGAGCGTTTTCAGCGCAGGCTCCCCCGCTTCGTCAAATCCACTGGCGCCAGGTAGCCGGGCTTGCAGCTCGGCCCCCGGTAAATTATCGGCCACACACTGCTCCAGCCAGGCGTAATCCAGCCAGGGCGCATTGAGGCAGATCAGCAGGTCGGCCTCCGGCGCCAATAACTTATGCAGTTTACGCAGCACTTTCGGGTAGTCCTTCTCCGCCATAAAGCTGCCTTTCTGGGCACTGGGCGGATCAACCACAATCAGATCGTAACGCCCCAGGCTGTGCAGCTTTTTCCAGCTGCGAAAAATATTGTGGGGCAAGTAATGCACCCTGGCGTCCTGGAAACCATTCAGGGCGTGATTTTGTTTCCCCAGCGTCAAGGCGGCACCGGACAGATCAATGTTCACCACAGAGTGTGCCCCGCCAGCCAGCGCCGCCACCGAAAAACTGCAGGTGAAGCTGAACAGATTGAGCACCTTACGCCCCTCCGCCCGTTCCCGAATCCAGCGACGCCCCTCCGCCATGTCGGCGAAGAAACCCAGATTCTGGCCGCGCTGGAAATCCAGTTTGTAATCCAGCCCCTGCTCTGTGGCGACCGGGCTGTCCGCTAGCTCACCAACTACCACCACATTCTCGGCCTTGCCGTCATACCGGTGCTGGAACACCAATGTCTGACACCCCAGCCCGGCCAATGCGCCGCCAAGGCTGGCCTCCAGACCCGCCAGCACCGCTTCGTCCTGGGGGCGAAATAGCGTTGCCACCAGCACCGGTGGGAAGCAGTCCACGGTGAGCCACTCCAGCGATGGCAGCGTTTTGCCACGGCCATGAAAAAGGCGATGTTTTGGCTGGGACAATGGAACCAGATACGGGTCAAGAAGGTCTGATAACTGGGACGAGCGCATAGGGATCAATACAGGCATAAAGGTGGATACAGCATGCTGCCGGAAGACACAGGATGACTTCCGTTCAGCCGGTAAAGGCAAATTATAGCCCAAGGCTTGAACCCTCTGCGCCCCGCCCCCAATAAATAATTATCTACCTGATGGAGAAACCCCACGATGATGCGCATCGCGCTTTATCTGCTTACCAACCTGGCGGTTATTGTGGTCGCCAGTATCACCCTTAGCCTGCTTGGCGTTAATAGCTATTTCGCCCAGAGTGGCAGTGGCCTGGACCTAACCAGCCTGCTAATTTTCAGTGCGGTATTCGGTTTCGCCGGTTCATTGATTTCACTGCTGATATCCAAGCCCATGGCCAAGTGGTCCGCCAAGGTGCAGATCATCAAGGAGCCCGGCAACCAGGCGGAGCGCTGGCTGCTGGATACGGTGAAAGAGCTGTCAGACAAGGCCGGTATCAAGATGCCTGAAGTGGGCATCTTCCCGGCCCAGCAATCCAATGCGTTCGCTACCGGCTGGAACAAGAACGATGCCCTGGTAGCGGTTTCCCAGGGGCTGCTGAGCCGTTTTCGCCCCGAGGAAGTCCGCGCGGTGCTGGCCCATGAAATCGGCCACGTGGCCAATGGCGACATGGTCACCCTCAGCCTGATCCAGGGCGTGGTAAACACCTTTGTGATTTTTGCCGCCCGCGTGGTGGGTTATGTGATCGACAGCTTCCTGCGTCGTGACGGTGGCGGCGGCCTGGGCTTTGGTTACTACATCGTGGTAATCGTGGCAGAAATTATCTTCGGCATTGCCGCCAGCACCATCGTGATGAAGTTCTCCCGCTTCCGGGAATACCGGGCCGATGTGGCCGGCGCTCAACTGGCTGACCGACGCGACATGATTTCCGCCCTGCAACGGCTGAAAGCGGAGTCCAAGGTGCCTAACCAGATGCCCGACACCCTGGTGGCTTTCGGTATCAACTCTGGCGTGAAGCAAGGGCTGAAAGCCCTGTTCTCTTCGCACCCGCCGCTGGATGACCGCATCGCGGCGCTGCAGGAAAAGCGCCACGGGTAATCAAAAAGAGTTTTAGCAGGAGCACTGTAGGAGGCTGCTTGCAGCCGAAAAGGTTCGCTTGCAAGCAAACTCCTACAGCAGCTTCGTAGGGGACTGACCGCTAATCCCCTGCATTCGTCCCCACCCGGTAAAGAATCTGATCCTCATACCCGGTGGTCACCGGCCATAACCCGCACAACTGCTTGTCCAGCGCCGCGTCGCCACTGTCCACCAGCAAGGGCCGCCCTTCCAGGGTTTCCAGTTTGGTTCGGGTAGCCAGTATCTGAATATTTTCTTTGCCCAGCCGGCGAATCAGTGCAGGGCTGAATTGCTGGTTGCCACGGCCGAACAAATGCCCCTGGCCGCCAATCACGGTGATCACGGCTTTGGCCGGCGCATCGCCAATGTGCTCCAGTAACTGCCTGGCACCGAGATCCGCGGCGACCACCTCGCCATTGCGGACCAGATCCACGCCCAGCAGCGTATTGTCCAGCCCCAGCTGCTCCATCACCACCGCCACCGTGGAACCAGACCCCATCAGGTACCAGGTGTCGTCTTCCAGACTGTCTGCCACCCAGGCCGCTACTTCGGTAATCACCAGGTCTTCCACTTCCCGTCCGCCGCATTTCACCTGCTGCAGGTAACGGGCCTCTGCCGGTACTTGCAGCTCCCCATAGTGACGGGCCTTGACCACACCCTCGCGAAACGCAGCTTCGTCGATGTCCCGCACCTCGGCACTCTCCAGCGCCACCAACCCGCCACCGGCCAGCTCCGCCAGCAGACTTCCCGCCGCCTCTGGATTCACCGCATACACGGCAGAATGCATCTTGCATCCTGCCGGCACACCCAGCACAGGGGTACCCAGCCCAATGGCATCCACCAGATCCCGGGCGGTGCCATCGCCACCGGCAAACAGGATCAGTTCAGCCCCGGCCGCTTTCAGGGCAGCAGCAGCAGCACGGGTATCATCCGGGCTGCTGGGCATGGGCGACTCACCAATCACCGTGCAAGGAACCTTTGCCGCCCGGCAGCTGTTCTCGCCCATGTCTCCACCCCAGGTCAAAACAGACACATTGGTGACGGCGGACAGTACTTTCAGCGCCCGGCTCATCCGACCTGGTGCCTGGGGTTCGGCGCCGCGACGCAGGGCTTCATTCCGGGTTTGCACCCCGTCGCTCCCCTTCAGGGCCACGCTGCCACCCAGCCCGGCATAAGGGTTGACCAACACACCGAGACAAAGACCTTGATCAACTTTCATAAAAGGGTCATATCCAGATACAAAAATGGCGTTGCTGTCACCGACAGTCGCTAAGTAAATTTAAAGGCCAACTGCACAAGCAGGGATGAAACATGAACCTGAACAACACATCCTCAGCATCGCACTTCCACGGCGCGGCCATCATCGATGAGGACGGCCGGGAAATTCCCATTACCGAAGACATGATCCAGCGTGCCTGCGAGCACCTGGAAGATCAGTGGCAGTACCCTACCGCGCAATACCATCGGGCTCAAAAAGTCGGCGGATAATTGCCGCCCAAGCGTCCGCAACAGCCCCGTCATGCTGCCAGTGGTGCAGTTCGTGACGGACAGGATACTGTTTACGCAGGCGATCAAAGGCCGCAGCAGGGGCCGCTTCATTCAAGCTGTCGCCCAATCGCCGGTAATCATCGTCCAGCCGATATGCTGCTTGCAGTAACGCCAACAGGTCCGCATCACTCGCCACCGGCTGCCGCAACACTGGCGCATCCTCCCCGGCAGTCTCTGCCACCGCTTCCCTGCCTGCCCACTCGCACACCGCGTCATAGAGCATGCGGGTCCCTTTGCGCTTGCCTTCCAGGCTGTAACCCGCAATATGCGGCGAGCCCATCAGCACCTGCTGATACAGCGTCGGCGGCACCGTCGGCTCTTCCTCCCACACATCCAGCACCGTTGACGGCCCGGCACCACCGGCCAGCTGCCGGGACAGGGCCACATTGTCGATAACCGGCCCGCGACAGGTGTTAATCAGCATCTGTTCCGGCCCCAACCGGGCAAGCCGGTTCGCATCCAGCAGATGCCAGGTGGCATCATCCCCTGTGCGGGTCAGCGGCACATGCAAGGTGATGATATCGGCATCCAGCACCTGATCCAGCGGGACCAGGCTCACCGGCCCGGCGTAACCGGCACGCTCCAGCAGAGGGTCACAGCCGCGCACCGTCATGCCCAGCGCTCCCAGCCAGTCCGCTACGCGACGCCCCACATTCCCCAGGCCAACCACTGCCACCCGGGTTTCCCGTGGGCATCGCCCCTGGGCCGCGCACAGCAATAGCACGGATTGCAGCACATATTCCGCCACCGCACGGGCATTACAGCCCGGCGCATGGGCAAACGGAATGCCTGCCTGGGCCAGGTACGCCAGATCCACGTGGTCCGTACCAATAGTGGCGGAGCCTACAAAGCGCACCTGTGAACCGGCCAGCAAGGTGGCATCCACACGGGTGACAGACCGCACCAGCAGAACCTGCGCCTCACCCAACTGTTCCCGGGTCAGGGTGCGGCCGTCCACTCGCTCAACGGTGGCAAAGGCCTCGAAAGGCTCCAAACCGGGCATGTTGGCATCGGCGATAATGTGCATCGGTATCCTTGGGTTAAGCATCAGTATTGGCGCCAGCTATTCCAGCTCCCGGCAAAGCAACCGGGCCGTATCGGTGACAGCGGAGGCATAGCAATGGCCAAACAGGTTGAAGTGATTCAGCCAGTGATACAGGTCATACACTGGCCACCGTGCCCGTTGCTCCGGTGTCGGCAAATGCCCCTGGTAGCCATGATAAAACGCCTCGGGTGGTCGGCCGAACAGGTTCAGCATGGCCAGATCCACCTGCGGGTCGCCATAATAACAGGCCGGATCGAAGAACACCGGCTCTGGGCCGTCAATTTGGCCCAGATTCCCCATCCACAGGTCCCCGTGCAACAACCCACTGGCAGGCCTGCGCGGCAACCACTTCGACAGATGGTCAATAACCCGATGCACGGCGCGACAGGCCGGCGCCGGCAGCCCCTTCTCCGTTGCCCATTTCAGCTGTGGCCGCAGCCGCTGACGGGCAAAAAAACGCGGCCATTCGGTTTCGTCGCCGTTGTGCTGCACCATGCCACCGATAAAGTTGTCCGCCACACCGCCATAAACCGTGTTTGTGGCCCCGCTATGAAGCCCGGCCAGGGCTTGCCCGGCAGCCCACCACCCGGCCTGCCCCAGTGGCTCCAGCGCCAGAGCGTCCAGAAACAGGACCCCGCCCGCCTCATCGGCGTACCGGCCCTGTACCTGCGGCACCCGTAACCACGGCTCCAAGGCCCGCAACCCGGCTTCTTCCGCTGCCAGCAATGCGGCATTCGGGTGCATTTTGACAAAACAGCGCCCTCCGGAATGCGTCAGCAAGCCGCTGCTGGCAGTCTCTCCACCAGCACCGGGCCGGTACCCTATCTGCTCGTTCCAGCCCCGTTCGGACAATGCCCGTCGCAGCACCAGTGGCAAATTCGTATCATTGCTATCCATAAACTTGACTATAGAAGCCTCCGTCGGTGGCGCTAAGGGCCAATCATGACCGATGGTTACCCTTGATTTAAGCCGTTCTTCTGATTACAACTAGGCACTAAAGAATGCCGCGTTGGCGGCCCATAACAACAAAAGAAGCGATCGCCACCCATGAAAGCATTTTTGCCCTTCTGCGGCGCCGTGTTAGTAAGCCTGTGCTCCATTGCCGGTGCGGCTGACGACGATGGCCTGTCCGAGCAGATTCGCCAACTCAAGAGCGAAGCCCTCAACCTGAACCGGGATCTCACCCTGCTGGAACAGGAGCTGCTCTACGCCAGCCCCCAGACCAGCATATTTGTCTCCGTCGACGTGGGCACGCCGATTCGACTGGTGGACATCAACCTGACCATCGACGGTGACCATGTTGGTTACCACTTTTATTCCGACCAGGAATTCGAGGCGCTCACCAAGGGCGGCATCCAGCGCTTGTATACCGGCAACCTGACCAGCGGTCGCCACGTCATGGAAGCCACCATTACCGGCTACGACCCCCTCGGCAAGGATTACCAGAAAACCACCAGTTACAGCTTCACCAAGGGCCCCGGCCGCAAAATGGTGGAAATGCAAATGGTCGATGACCTGAATAACCAACAGCACAAATTCCAATTCCGTGAGTGGAATCAGCAATGACACGACCCCGCATGCAACGGTGGCTGTTGTGTTCGCTGTTAGCTATCAACCTGACTCCGGCCCAGGCCGCCAAGGTTGAGTTCTTCGATGAGATTGACACTGGCCCACAGGTCCTTGGCGAAGAAGAGCACCGTTATCTGGCGTTTGGAGAAGTCATGTATGACTACTACCGCGAAGCCAGCTTCGACGCCATTAACCTGCTGCTGACCAACCAACAGCAGCAACTTTTCAATGAAGATACCGATTACGCCGAACTGGTCCTTGGTGACCTCTATGTTACCTACGGGCTACCAGGCAAAGCCGAGGTAATCTTCAACCGGCTGCTGGCAAAGGATATTCGCAGCCGCACTCGCGCCCAGACCTGGTTACACAAAGCCGCCCTGCACTACCGCGAAGGCAACTACACCGACGCCGCCATGATTCTCGATGGCGACAATATGCAAGGCCTGGAACCGGCCGATGAAGCCCGTCGCCGCCTGATGCTGGCCAATATCCTCATGGCTGAAGGCGACTTCACCGGTGCCCTGGATTATCTTCACTCCGTTCCCCTGAACACTGACGAAGGCCGTTACGCCAGCTACAACATGGGGGTAGCGCTGATCCGGGCCGGCCACCAGGATCAAGGCCTCGAGTTGCTTAAATCCTTGCTGTCCGCCGGCGGCAGCAGCAATCAGGCTTTGGCACTGCGCGACCGGGCTGCACTGGCATCAGGCCTGACAGAATTGAAAGGCGGCAACCTGGAGAATGCCCGCGCCGCCCTGCGCCAGGTACGCAGCGACGGCCCATTCTCCGAAGACGCCCTGCTCGCGCTTGGCCTGGCGAACTACCGCGCCGGCGACGTAAAACGGGCCCTGCCCCTGTGGCTGGAAGCCGTGCACCGTAACAGCAGCCATCCCTCCGTGCAGGAAGCGTTGATGCTGGCACCCCGCGCCTATGAGGAGCTCGGCGGCCTGCCCCAAGCGCTGTCGGGCTATCAGTATGCAGCCACCCAATACCGCGAGGCCCTTAAGGACATTCAGCGCGCCATCGATAACATCGCCAAACCTGGCTGGTCCGAAGCCTTGCTGCCTGAAGACGAAAACGCGGCCGGATTACTCCCCGCCAATACCAGCGACATGGTAAAAGGCGGCGAGCTGTCGTATTTATACAAGCTGTTTTCCAGCAACCATTTTGCCCAGCGCTTTGAGCACTACCGGCAAATTCAACAGATCAAATCCATGGTGGAGCATTGGCAGGACTCCCTTCCCGCCCTGCAGCAAAGCTACCAACAACAACGCGACACACTGAACCGCAACCTGCCCCATGTCCGTGGCCAGGTCACCGGTTTGATGAGCCGCCAGGAAACGCTCAGCCAGGCCAGCGACAAACTGGCCAACCGCATCCCCAACTATGTGGATATGGAAAACCCCGCCGATGTGGCCAATGCTGAACAGGCCATCATGTGGAAGAAAGTCGATGCCCTCGCCCACCAATTCGGTCGCATCCCCGCTTCTGATCACAACAACGCCATTCGCCTGCGTCGGGTCCGCGGCCTGTTACTTTGGGATATTGCCCACCAGTCGGTGGAACAGCGCGAGCAACAAGTGCAAGCTGCTACCCAATTGCGCGAAGAAAGCCAGGTACTGGCACAACGAATTGCGGCCATAAGCCAGCAAATCCGCGATGCCACCCTGCGCACCCGTGACGACGTAGGCCAGCGCCTCGCCGCACAAGACCAGAAAATAAAACAAATAAAACACCTGACAGAAGACACCTTGCTGGCCCTGGAGCAAAACATGCAGGCCGACGCCCTCGCCCTGCTCCACGCCAACCAGCAAAAGCTGGCTGACCAGTTGGCCGAAGCACACCTGGCCATTGCCCGCCTGCAAGACTCGTCCGTTTCCGGTGAGAAGAACCAGAGGAAAGGATCGTGAAACGATTTCGCCTGCACAGTCTGGCAGCCGCGATGGTGGCCCTGGGGGGCTGCGCATCCGCACCGCCAAGTGGCACCCTGGAGCAACAGGCCCGTTTCGGGGGAACCACCCTGGCGGACCTGGAAAGCACAGACATTGTCATTGAAGAGCAACAACTGGAAAGCGCTTCC
>NZ_LWEZ01001250.1:0-1497 GCF_001634945.1 Alcanivorax sp. HI0044 | reverse complement strand
TTGAGCCCGGAAAAGGCCATGCAGGTGCAGCGCTCACTGGGCAGCGATATCTGCATGATCTTTGACGAATGCACCCCGTTTCCGGCCACCGAGAAACAGGCCCGCGATTCCATGGAACTGTCCCTGCGCTGGGCGAAACGCTCAAAAGACGCCCACGAAGGCAATGATGCGGCCTGTTTCGGCATCGTTCAGGGCGGCATGTACGACGATTTGCGCCGCGAATCCCTGGCCGGGCTGGTAGATATCGGCTTTGACGGCTACGCCGTGGGCGGCCTGAGTGTGGGTGAGCCCCAGGACGAAATGTTGCGCACCCTGGGCAATCTGACCCCGCATATGCCGGAGGATCGCCCCCGTTACCTGATGGGTGTGGGCAAGCCGGACGACATCGTTGAGGCGGTGCGCCGTGGAGTGGATATGTTCGACTGCGTTATGCCCACCCGCAATGCCCGCAATGGCCACCTGTTCGTCGCCGAAGGGGTGGTGAAAATCCGAAATGCCCGACACCGTCATGATTTGGCTCCTCTGGAGGCGGATTGTGACTGTTATACCTGCCAGCATTTCTCCCGCAGCTATCTGCATCACCTGGATCGCTGCAACGAAATGCTGGGCTCCCAGCTCAATACCATCCATAACCTGCGTTACTATCAGCGGCTGATGGCTGGATTGCGGGGGGCCATTGAAGGGGGTACATTGTCCGCCTTTGTGGACGACTTCTATGCGGCGCGTGGCCAGACTACGCCAGCTCTGTAGCTATTTATCGATTGGAGTATTCAATGAACATCGCAATGCGTTCCCTGCTGGCCCTGTTGGCCACTGCCATGGTTTCTCCGGCGTTTGCAGCCCCTGCTGCCCCTGCCGGTCCGGGCGGTGTGGAGCTGATCATGCTGGTCGTGATGATGGTGGTTTTCTATTTCTTCCTGATTCGCCCGCAGCAGAAGCGTGCCAAGGAACACAAAAACCTGGTCCAGAGCCTGAGCAAGGGTGATGAAGTGGTCACCAGCGGTGGCATCCTGGGCAAGGTGGCGAAAGTCACCGATGATTTTGTGGTGGTGGAAATCAGCAACAACCTGGAAATCAAACTGCAGAAAAGCAGCGTCCAGGCCACTCTGCCCAAAGGCACCATCAAGTCGATCTAGAAGAATAGCAGCCCCGTCTTGAGCGGGGCTTTTGCTGTTGCAGTAACGCCAGCAAAACCCAATGTATCGAGCGGTTGATTAATCGTGCACGCCGGCCGCCTTTTTTCGGCGCTCCACGCACTGTCGCACTATTAAAAAACCGGCACTACCGGAAAGAACTATGACCCGCTATCCACGCTGGAAATTTTTCCTGCTTTTGGCTGCCCTCGTTGTTTGCGGCCTTTATGCGCTCCCTAATTTGTACCCGGATGCCCCCGCTATCCAGATCAGCCATTCCGAGGCGGGTGCTGAGGTGTCTGATGTGGCCAGGCAGCGAGTGCTCGGCGCCCTGGATGATGCTGGCCTGAGCCATGGTGACGGC
>NZ_LWEZ01001249.1:0-1178 GCF_001634945.1 Alcanivorax sp. HI0044 | reverse complement strand
GGTAAAGCGGGCAGGTTTGTTGGTGACGATGCCCCAGGGCAGCTGTTGGGCGTCGNGCCAGGCGAGCACCTCGGCCAGGCCGGCAAACAGCACGGTATCCACGGCCAGGTGCCGTTCGTAGGCATTGAGCAGTTCGTCCAGCAAGGGCGCGAAACTGGCATCGTCCGGCCCGACACCAAAACCCAGCTCGGTGAGTGCGCGAGCGCCATTGGAGACGTTGGCGCGCACGGCAGAGTAAGTCACTTCCGGGCGGCCGTGTTTTTTCAACAAGGTGTTCAGCACCGTATAAAAATCCGGAGCGGTATCGATCAGGGTGCCGTCGAGATCGAAGTAAACGGCTTCAAGGCGTTCCATCATTGGCTTGACGCCTGATGCTTGACGCCAGACGGCGAGGTGGATTCGTCAGGCGTCTGGCGTTCGGCGTTTGGCGTTTTTACCGCGTGCATCAGATAGTTCACGGATACATCCCGGTTCAGCTTGTACACCTGCGTTAGCGGGTTGTAGACCATGCCGGCAGTGTCTTTGACTTCCAGCCCGGCATCGCGGGCCCAGCCGGCCAGCTCGGATGGCTTGATCAGTTTGGCGTATTCGTGGGTGCCACGGGGCAGCAGGCGCAGCACATATTCCGCCCCGACAATGGCAAACATGAACGCCTTGGGGTTGCGGTTGATGGTGCTGAAGAACACCTGCCCGCCAGGTTTGACCAGGGCCGCGCAAGCGCGGATGACCGAGGATGGGTCTGGCACGTGTTCCAGCATTTCCAGACAGGTCACCACGTCATATTGACCGGCGCGCTGTTCGGCGATCTGTTCTGCCGGGGTTTGCAGGTATTCCACCGCCACGCCGGCCTGTTCCGCATGAATGCGTGCCACAGCCAGTGGCGCTTCGCCCATGTCGATGCCGGTCACGTCAGCACCACGGCGGGCCATGCCTTCGGAAAGCAGGCCGCCGCCGCAACCGATGTCGATGACTTTCTTGCCCGGCAGGCTGACGCGCTCGTCGATATAGTTCAGGCGCAGGGGGTTGATGTCATGCAGCGGGCGGAACTGGGAATTCGGGTCCCACCACTGCTCGGCCAGGGCATTGAACTTGGCGATTTCACCCGCGTCTACGTTCTGTTTGGAGGAGTGAGTCTGGGCTTGTTGTTCAGTCACGGTCGGCTCCGGCAATTTTTTCCT
>NZ_LWEZ01001248.1:0-3231 GCF_001634945.1 Alcanivorax sp. HI0044 | reverse complement strand
GCCACCCGCATTGCCCAGGCATTGCGCCAGGACGTTCGCCGGGAGGTGGCTATTACCGTGTCCGCAGGCGTCGCCCCCAACAAATTTCTGGCCAAGGTCGCCAGCGACTGGCGCAAGCCCGACGGGCTATTTGTGATTCCCCCGGCCCGGGTCGAGGAATTTGTGGCCGCCCTGCCGGTGAACAAGATTTCCGGGGTGGGCCGGGTCACTGGCGAGCGCATGGCCGGCCTGAACCTGAAAACCTGTGGCGACCTGCAACAGCTAAGCCGGCTGGAGCTGGGCCAGCACTTTGGCAGTTTTGGCGAGCGGCTTTATCACCTGTGCCGCGGTGAAGACAGCCGTCCGATCCAGACCGGCCGACGACGTAAATCCGTTTCGGTGGAACGCACCTACGACAAGGACCAGCTCACCCTGACGGACTGGCTCCGGGAGCTGGAGGGGCTGATTGAAAAGCTGAAGGAACGGTTTGCCAAACTGGATCAGCACTACCTGATCAGTGGATTGACCGCCAAGGTGAAGTATCAGGATTTTGTCAGCATGAGTTGTGACAAGGCCGGCAACGACCTGGATGCCGCCCACTTTGAGGCCCTGTTCCGCCAGCTTTGGGAGCGACGCGAAGGCCCCGCCCGGTTACTGGGCATCGGTGCCCGGCTGCGCGATTTGAAAGCGCCCCAGCAACCGGACCTGTTCCCGGAAGAAAGGGACAAGGCCCTGCATAGCCAGCGAAACCGGATGTGACAGGAGGCGTGGCATGCTGCACGCCACACGCTTCAACGCGGTGACAGGCCGGGGGCAACCGGCAAGCAGTTTGTCTCGCACTGAAGCCTTATGGACGCGTAGCACGTAGGTCAGATTAGCCTGAAAGGCGTAATCCGACATTTCGCTGGTGGCCCACGGCGATTCGCGTTCTTTGTTAGCGCCAAAGAGAGAGCCCAGTTGGCGCCTGTTGCGTGCAGCGTGTGGCGTTCCTAGTGCAACCGCTGACAAACCCGGTCGTGCAGATGCGCCGGAATCAGCCCATCCATCAATTCCCGGCCACGGCGTTGCACCGGCTCCATTTGTGCATCCAGGTAGGCATCCAGCGTCGCCACACAATCGGCGCAACGGGTAACGGTGGCCGAATCCGGATGTTCGGATGCCGCTTTCACAGCCTGTTCCAGTTGATTCAAATACTTGAGCAACATGCTTTGCTCCTGAGTCTCACTCTCTACTGAGGCCTGTTCAGCGGCCCCGAAACTGATCAAGTCTGGCCGATAATGGCGACAACCTCATGACAATGCGTTGCCCCATATCAACATAACAGGCGACCAAGCCTGTATCGGGAAGTCCTGCACGAAGAATGCCTGTGAACATACCCGCCTTGATGTTAAATCGGACGCACGTGCCGGCCCGTCGTTCCCCGATGAAATGTAAAAACACCTGTCCGCCGACGGGCGGGCTTCCGGCTTGAAAGCAGCCCCCTCACCCCCCAACACTCCTTTCTCACCCGGACTACGGTACTCTCTTTCATTCTTGCTCTGGTACTTTCTCTGAAAGCGATGACAGAACAAGCTCAATACCGGTATTAAACCGACCTGCTTATTTGCGACGGACCGACCTTATGACCGAAACGGTATCGACCATTGTGGCGCCGGAAGGCAGCCTGGAAGTACTCAGCCAGCATGAAGTGGAACGCCTGCGCGACACCTCTGGCAGCGGCCTGCATGACCTATTGCGCCGCTGCGCCCTGGCGGTGCTGAACTGCGGTACTCCCACCGATGACAGCCGTGAGGTGCTGGAAACCTACCACGACTTCGAAATCGAAGTGATCCAGGAAGACCGCGGGCTGCGCCTAAAACTGGACAACGCCCCCGCCGGCGCGTTTGTAGACGGGCGCATGATTCGCGGTATCCGCGAGCACCTGTCTGCAGTATTGCGCGATATCGTCTACGTGGCCAACGAGATCCAGAACAACGACCGTTTCGACCTGAACAACAGCGAAGGCATTACCAACGCGGTATTCCATATTCTGCGCAACGCCGGGGTCCTGAAAGCCGGAGCGTCACCAAACATGGTGGTTTGCTGGGGCGGGCACAGCATCTCCCGCCACGAATACGACTACAGCAAAAGCGTGGGCTACCAACTGGGCCTGCGTCACAAGGATATCTGCACCGGCTGCGGCCCCGGGGCCATGAAAGGCCCCATGAAAGGCGCCCATGTGGCCCATGCCAAACAACGGGAAAAAGAAGGTCGCTATCTGGGGATTTCCGAGCCGGGCATTATTGCTGCGGAAGCGCCCAACCCCATCGTCAACGAACTGGTGATCATGCCAGATATCGAAAAACGCCTGGAAGCGTTCCTGCGCCTGGCCCACGGTATTATCGTGTTTCCCGGCGGGGTAGGCACCACCGAAGAAATTCTCTATTTGCTTGGCGTACTGCTGCACCCGGACAACGCGGACATTCCCCTGCCCATGGTGCTCACCGGCCCCGCCAGCAGCGCCGATTACTTCCGTCAGGTGGATGCATTTATTCGCTATACCCTGGGTGACAAGGCAGCCGAACGCTACCAGATCATTATCGACGACCCGGAAGCCGTCGCCCTGGCCATGTGCCACGGCATTGACCGCCTGACCCTGTTCCGTCGGGATAATGATGATGCCTTTTACTTCAACTGGCGCCTCAATGTACCGCTGGAATTTCAACACCCTTTCCTGCCCACCCACGAGGCCATGGCCGCGCTGAATCTGAATACGAATCAACCGGTCCACGAACTGGCCGCCAACCTGCGCCGGGCCTTCTCGGGCATTGTCGCCGGTAACGTGAAAGAGCACGGCATCCACGCCATCGAACAACACGGCCCCTACAAGCTGCACGCCCCCAACGCCCTGATGAAGCATCTGGACGAGCTGCTGAAGGCATTTGTGGAACAGCAACGCATGAAACTGCCGGGCAGCCATTACGAGCCGTGTTATGAGTTGGTGGGGTAACAGATAACGGCTAATAACGAGCCACACTGTAGGAGATTCTATGTTGTCCACCCCAGTCTTCATGAGGCAGGGGCCGGCTGATAGTCGGTGCCATTTTTCATAAGCGCGAAGGCGATACGAACCAGTTTGCGCGCCAGGATGACTAACGCTTGGGTAGTTGCCAGCCCTCGATCCAGATAAGCCTGATAGACCCCTGCCCAACGCTTGCTCCGGCGAGCGGCCATGGCCGCGCAGTAAAGCAGCCTGCGAGCTTCTGAGTCCCC
>NZ_LWEZ01001247.1:0-2579 GCF_001634945.1 Alcanivorax sp. HI0044 | reverse complement strand
ATCCTCACCAAAAGTGAGTACCACCAGTACGACGGAGGCATGCGGCTCACCTACGCCACCCTGGCCACATTTCTTAAGTATCCGTGGCTGTCTGCTGATGCGGGCGCCGCCAGCAGCAAGCCAGGCAAATACAGCGCCTTTGTCTCAGAAGCGACCGCCTTCCGCGAAGTGGCCGAGGCCACAGGTCTTCTCGCGCAGACAACCGGCCGTTATTGTCGCCACCCACTCGCCTACCTGATGGAAGCCGCCGACGACTTTTGTTATGCCATCATTGATCTGGAAGACGGCCTGGAAATGGACCTGCTGCACTGGGATGAAGTCTATGCCCTGCTGCAACCGGCCCTGCCCGACACCACGGAAGTGCGCGACCTGATTCACTCGGACCTGCGCGACGGCCGCAAGGCGGCACTACTGCGCGGCAAGATCATCGAGCGGTTTATTGAAGCAGGGGTCGAGGCTTTTGTAGCCAATCACGAACCTTTGTTACGCGGGAGAATGGAAGGGGATCTAATCAGCCACTGCGAACCCGCCGTGCGCGATGTGGTTGAAAATGCCAAACAGCTGGCCCGCTCAAAAGTCTTTGAACATCCCCGCAAGATCGAACTGGAAATCGGCGCCTTTGAAGTGATGGGCGCATTACTGGATGGTTTGATAGAAGCCGCCGTATCCCATGCCTGCAACAGCACAAAAAGCACATACAACAATTACCGCCACGAACGCATCATTGATCTGATTGGCCGCCACAGTTTTCCGGAAAACCTGGAGCAATTACCGGAACAGGAAAGAATTTATCAATGCATCATGCGGGCGCTGGATTTTCTCGCCGGCATGACCGACAACTACGCCACCTATCTGGCCAAGCAGTTTTCGGGAATGGCGGAGACGCGGTATTAGGAAGGGATAAATAATCGAGCGAACCAAAATGGTCCACTCGATTATACGTCATAGCAACATTACTGAACGGAGCTCTGGCGGATACCCATCAATGTGCCACTGTCGAAAAAGTCGCCGTAGCAGGTTTGTGTTCCATCCCCACAAGTAGGAGATCCTGGGTCATTTTCTTCGAATTCAGCATCTAAAGCGTAAATCACTCCAGCGCCTTCAGTCACAATAAACTCTACAACAACTTCACCACCCAGAGTTTCTGACAAAGTCAGTTTATTTCCATCTTGGGCCCAGAAAAGCTGCTCGCTTCCAGGCGTTGTGTCAACGTCGAAGCGCATCGTTCCATCTTCCCAAAGATCTCCCTTGAATTCACTTTCAAAATCAAGATCAACGGTTTGATTAGCGTCATCATTAAAGGTCAGGAGAAACTTTTCCACATAAAGATCGATATTCCAAAATCCAGGATCCTCCGAAGCATTGTTTGGGTCAGCATCGTATTTCTGCAGCTCCACTGAAGAGCTCTGAACTGCGTAGCTCAACCCAGCAACATCTACAGAGCTAGCTTTCTCAAGCTGCTCTTCAAGAGCAGCAATACGGCTATTGCTTTCATCAATAGCAGCAGCCAGGGCCTGAAAGTTTGCATTGACATCGTCCGCAACCGCGTTCGTACCTTGCACAAACGCATTCGGCACAGTTACTTCCGCCACAGCCACAGAACTTGCCATTGCAGCAGCCAGAGCAGTCATCATAAATGTTTTCATTGTGTCGTTCCTTCTTCTGTATTTAGTTGGCGAACCGGCTTACTGCCAGTTCGCTTCGTCCCATTTGGTTTCGTCCCAAACTGCACCAACAGCTTCCACTATGCAGGCATCAACCGCTGTACTCGGCACACATGGGTCTTCAGGCTCGGGGTCGGCATTGTCACCAACGCCATCATTGTCGCCATCCAGGGTTTCCTCACTATCGTCCGGAAACACGTCAGCATTATCGCCAACGCCATCGCCGTCCGAATCGGCAGTTTCACCAGAATCATTCGGGAAGGCATCCCCGTTATCACCAACGCCATCGCCATCACTGTCGGCGGTTTCGTTTGCGTCATCCGGGAAAGCGTCCGCGTTGTCACCGACACCGTCGCTGTCGCTATCGGCCGTTTCTTCCGGATCATTCGGGAAGGCATCCGTGTTATCGCCTACAAAATCACCATCACTATCGGTGGTTTCTTCTGGGTTATGCGGGAAAGCATCTGCTTCATCGCCTACACCATCATTGTCGCTATCAGTGTCTTCCTCCGGGTCTTCCGGGAAGGCATCTGCGTTATCCCCTACGCCATCACCATCTGTGTCGGCATCCTCTTCCGGATCGTTAGGAAACACATCGGCATTATTGCCAACACCGTCGCCATCGGTGTCCGTGGTTTCAGCTGGATCATTTGGGAAGTCGTCCTCGCCATCGACCACGCCATCTTCGTCACGATCCGGATCGAAGGGCGCGTCGTCCTCCTCATTGAGCAGGCCATCGTCATCAATATCCGCATCACTGCTGTCCGGCATGCCATCCTGATCGATATCACTTTCGGTTTCTGCCGGCTCGATAACCGTGGTGGTGTTCTCGGCAGTAGACGTATCCGCGTCCACGCCGGTATCTGCCGTTTCTTCAGCCACCACACTGGCTACCTGGGATACGGTCTTGTTGGA
>NZ_LWEZ01001246.1:0-3673 GCF_001634945.1 Alcanivorax sp. HI0044 | reverse complement strand
TAGCGAACTATGCCGCGCCTCATCCAGCGCAGTCAGACAAAAAAATGAACTCCAGCAGAGACGAGGATGCACCGTCTTCAGCCCCTTAGTTTCAGTACGATAGAAAGCATGCGACCATTCTGCTCAAGAACTCACAGGTAAACAAGATGAAAGTGTATCTGGTGGGCGGTGCGGTGCGGGATTCCCTGCTCGGCCTCCCCGTGACGGAAAAGGACTGGGTCGTGGTTGGTGCCACTCCGGAAGAAATGGAAGCCAACGGGTTTCGCCCCGTGGGCAAGGATTTCCCGGTATTCCTGCACCCCGACACCCAGGAAGAATACGCCCTGGCCCGCACCGAGCGAAAATCCGGCCATGGCTACGGTGGCTTCACCTTCCATGCCGCCAGCGATGTCTCCCTGGAAGAGGACCTGATTCGCCGCGACCTGACCATCAATGCCATGGCGCGCTCAGAAGGTGGCGAGGTGGTCGACCCTTTTCATGGCAAGGTCGATCTAAAAGCCCGCTTGCTACGGCATGTTTCCCCCGCTTTTGCCGAAGACCCGCTGCGGGTATTGCGCGTGGCACGATTCGCTGCCCGTTATTACTGGCTCGGATTCCGCGTCGCTGACGACACCCTGACACTGATGCGCCAGCTCAGTGACAGCGGCGAACTGGATTATCTGGTGGCGGAACGAGTCTGGAAAGAAACCAGCCGGGCCCTCATGGAACGCGATCCCCAGGTCTTTTTCCAGGTGCTGCATGCCTGTGGCGCGCTGGAAAAACTGTTCCCCGAATTGGCCGCATTGGATGGCGTTCCCCAACCGGAAGCCCACCACCCGGAAGTGGACACCCTGGTGCACCAATGGCTGTGCCTGGAACAGGCCAGCCGACTGAACCTGCCGTTGACGGCCCGTTACGCTGTGCTTTGTCATGATCTGGGTAAGGGCAAAACGCCCGAGGAAGAATGGCCCCGGCATATCGCCCATGAAATTCGTAGCGCCCGGCTGGCGAAAACCGTATCAAAGCGCTGGCGCGTCCCCAAGGACGCCGCCACTCTGGCGGCCTTGGTGGCGGAATACCATACCCACTGCCACCGGGCCCTGGAGCTGAAACCCGCCACGGTCTGGAAGCTGCTGAAAACGCTGGACGTAATACGCCGACCGGAACGGGTGGAGGATTTTCTTCTCTCCTGCGAAGCCGATGCTCGCGGTCGTACCGGCTTGCAAGATCGCCCCTACCCCCAGGTGGATTACCTACGTGGCGCGGCGCAGGCAGCCAGCAATATTGATGTTGCCGCACTGCGCCAGAGCGGTATCGAAGGACCGGCACTGGGCGAGGCCATTGAAAAAGCCCGCATTCATGCACTTTCCCACTATAAGAGCGAGTTTAAAAAAACATGGCAGACCCCGTCGCCCTGATTACCGGTAGCGCCCGGCGCATCGGCGCAGAAATCGTTCGCACCCTGCACGCCAATGGCATGCGGGTAATCATTCATTACCGCAACAGCGCACAAGAGGCTCACGCTCTGGCGGACAGCCTGAATAGCTCGCGCCCGGATAGCGCGGCGATTATTCAGGCTGATCTGGATAAGCCCGACCAGGTTAGGCAACTGGCCCATGATGCCCTGGCCTGCTTCGGTCGCATGGATCTGCTGGTCAACAATGCCTCCAGCTTCTACCCCACCCCCATTGATCAGGCCGACGACGCCGACTGGGACAAATTAATTCACAGCAACCTGCGCGCCCCCTTTATTCTCAGCCAGCAGCTGACGCCGGCCCTGCGCCAACAGCACGGCTGCATTATCAACATTGTCGATGTCTACGCAGAAAAACCGCTGCAAACCCACACCCTGTATTGCATGGCCAAGGCAGGACTTGCGATGATGACAAAAAGCCTGGCGCGGGAGCTAGGCCCGGAAATTCGCGTCAACGGCGTGTCACCGGGGCCAATCCTGTGGCCGGAGGCGGGGCAAATGAACCAGCAGGCCATTCAGGATGCCACCGCGCTCAAGCGCAGCGGCGAACCGGATGACATCGCCAACACGGTTTACTGGCTGGCCACAGCCGCGCCATTTATAACAGGTCAGATACTGGCCGTGGACGGGGGACGTTCACTGGCCTTGCAGGGAAGCTAAACCACACAACACGAGACGGATACTCGGGGGAATAATGAGATTAATCGGGGGAATAATTCTGTCGCTGACGGTCATGTCTGCCAGTGCAGAAATCTATCGCTGGAAAGACGCCAACGGCAACTGGCAATTCGGGGACAAGGCGCCCAAAGAGCAACATGACACTCTCGACGTGAAAGCTCCCCCCAAAATTGGTCAGGATGATGCACGCGATATTCATGCCCGCACCCAACGCCTGCTGGAAAGCCAGCGCACCCAGGCACGGGAAAAAGCCCAGGCTGAAGAAGCCGCACGAAGACAATACCGGGAACGTTTTGCCAAACCCTGCGCGGAAGCACAAGACCGACTGAGAATGCTCAAAGGTCCTTTCGAATATATTGAAGAAGACGGCTCACGGCGCGGCGCAACGGCAGACGAAGTTGCCGCGGATGAGAAAAAAACCCGCAAATGGATTGATGAACATTGCGATTTCTAGCGCTTGCACTCACCCTCAGCCTCCTGCTCGGCGGAGCCGCCCGGGCAGAAATTTTCCAATGGCGTGACGCCAACGGCAAATTGCATTTTGGCGACCGCCCGCCGGAAGATGCCCAAACCCAGACCGTCACCCCGGATATCAGCCCGCAACTCAAAGAACTCGAAATCAACGTCAAACGTCAGGACTTCACCCTGTCCGGAGACTTGCAGCAACAAACGCTGGATAACATTAACCATATTTACCAGCGCTACCGCCGGGACTTCGGCCTGGACCTGCACGGCACTGCGGAAGTAAACCTCTACCTGATTGAAAAACAGGACGACTTCCAACAATGGATGGTTGACCGCATAGGCTCCAGCAGCCGCCACTATGCCGGCGTCTTTATTCCTGCCACCAATGAAGTGGCGGTCTGGCAGTGGGCCGATAACGAACAGCAAGTTGCCCAGACAATTTTGCATGAATCCAGTCATGTGCTGCTTTACCAGTTATCCCCCCTGGCTCCGGTATGGCTACAGGAGGGCCTGGCACAGTATTTCCAGACCCTGGAAACGCAACCGGACGGCCGCCTGAAAATCAGCGCACTGGACGATGCCCAGCAGCGGGTACAAACCTGGATTGAACAGGAACGGCTGATCACCCTGCGCCAGTACCTTTCCATGGACGATGCGCAATGGCGAAAAATGGCCCACCAGCTCAACGCCATTCCCTACACCGTCGCCTGGGCCACCACTGCCTTTCTCATGTCCAAACCGGTGGGCCGCTCCACCCTTCGACAAATGCTTCAGGACCTGGAAAAAACCCACCAGCGTCCGACACTACAGCGTATCGAGCACCTCTATCCGGGTGGTATTTCACGGCTGGAATACGACTTCTTTCGTTGGGCGCAAAGCGACATGGCACCGCATTGGTATTAAGGAACCTCTGAAAAACTCCTTGCGTACTCAGTCTTTCAGGCTGGTTCGCAATCTAGGCGTGCTTTTGAAGGTGTATGTCCATCCATCGAAAAAGCGCAACAACGAGTGCGGGCCAGCCTGAATGACCCGAAGGGCGTGGCCTGAAGCGCACATCTGCTGCGCCTTGCCTCTCGG
>NZ_LWEZ01001245.1:0-6963 GCF_001634945.1 Alcanivorax sp. HI0044 | reverse complement strand
GTGCAGCTGGAAACCGGCCGCACCCACCAGATTCGCGTTCACATGGCGCATCGTAACTACCCGCTGGTGGGGGATCCGCTCTATGGTGGTCGGCTCAAGCAGCCTGCCGGGGCCACTGAAGCGCTGCGTCAGGCGCTGCACAAGTTCCCCCGCCAGGCACTGCATGCCCGCAAGTTGGGGCTGATTCACCCGGCCACGGGCGAATATCGTGAATTCGAAGCGCCGCTGCCGGCGGATATGACAGGGCTGATTGCCGCACTGGAAGCCGACATCAAAGAAGAAGAGTGATAAGAGGTGCAGGGTGTGGCGTTGCTGATGGCCGGCTGCGCTAGGGAGCCTTTGAGGAATTCCCTGCGTACTCAGCGTGCGCGGTAAGTTACCACGCGGAAAAAGGAACAGACTGGGCGGTGCTGGATGGCTATCTGCAGCGCCGTTGTGAGACGCTACTGGGCCAGCAAGCCGCTTCGGTGACGGATATCACCCACCGAATCCACGGCAATGTGGCCCAGTCAGACATGGCGACCAGTGCGCCAGTGCGAACCGGAGGCGATGCCATGGGTGGAAACTTCAGTTCTCCCGGCCTGTCTCAGCACGGAGTGCTGTTCAAGTTGCGTGTGGCGGAAGGGTGTGTTCCCCCGACTGACCAAGGAGCCAGCAATGTCACTGCCTGACAAGAGCCAATGGCTATGCCCGGACTGGAATCCACACCCGGCCGTGCGGGTGTGCGTGACGACCCGTGCCGGTGATCATTCCCCCAAGCCCTGGCACGGGTTCAATCTGGGGTTGAACTGCGGTGACCAGCCGGCGCGGGTCGAGCAGGCCCGTCATCATGTGGAAAAACTGCTGCAGGCGGATCACCCCGCCGCCTGGTTGTGGCAGGTCCACGGCAAGCAAGTGATACGCGCCGATGCCCAGGATAACGAAGCCGATGGGGTCTGGACTGACCAGCAACGCTGGCCCTGTGTGGTGCTGACCGCTGATTGTCTACCGGTGTTGCTGGCCCGCACTGATGGAGCGGCTGTTGCGGCGGTCCATGCCGGTTGGCGGGGTTTGCAGGCCGGTATTATTGCCAAAGGCGTGGCCAGTATCGCGCCCAACGGTGAGGCCGTCAGCGCCTGGCTGGGTCCGGCCATTTGTGGGCAGTGCTACCAGGTGGGGGATGAGGTCTACCGTGCCTTTACCGAGAATCGGCCTGCGTTCAAGCCTGCTTTCCAGAAAGATGCTTCCCCCGGCCACTGGCGATTCTCGGTGGCTCATGCCGCCATCATTGAGCTGGCCCAGCTCGGCGTCGATGATGTCCACGGTGGGGATCTCTGCACGGCCTGTGACCTGTCCCGTTTTTATTCCTATCGCAAGGAAGGCGAGACCGGGCGTTTTGCGTCGCTGATCTGGCTGGACGGGGATAATTAATAGTCAATAATGAATAATTAATAACGACGCGATAACGCTTTTATAAGGTTTTGAACGCAAGAGGCCGCGCCCAGAGATTGGGCGCGGCCTCTTGCGTTCAAGCTAACACAGGCTTGCGCCGCGCAGCTATTACTTATTCATTATTAACTATTCATTGCCCTTGAGTTTGGCCCAATCGGACCCATTTAACTCTCAGTTGATAGATAACCGGTGATCGCATTGACCTTGCCGTCAGGGAGGTGCTGTGCGGATCACGACCGGATAGGAGAGTGAAAAATGCGAATGGATAAACTCACTGCCCGCTTGCAGGAAGCCCTGTCAGACGCGCAATCTCTGGCCGTGGGGCAGGGAAACAGCACCATTGAGCCGGTCCACCTGATGTTGGCGTTGATGCAGCAGCAGGGTGGCGCTGCCCGGCCCTTGCTGGAAAAGGCTGGTGCCAACAGCGCGGATGTGATTACCGCCCTGAATATGGCCGTGGACAAGCTGCCCACCGTGAATAACTTCAATGGTGACGTGCAGATGGGCCAGGCCACCGGCCGCATGCTGAACCTGGCCGATCGTGAGGCGCAGCAGCGCGGTGATCAGTATCTGTCCACGGAAGTGGTGTTGCTGGCGGCCTGTGACGATAACGGCGAGCTGGGCAAGCTGTTTAAAAATGCCGGTGTGACCCGCAAGGTGCTGGCGGAAAAAATTGCTGAAGTGCGCGGGGGTGAAGCGGTGAATGATCCCAATGCGGAAGACAAGCGCGAGGCGCTGGACAAGTACACCGTCAACCTGACCGAGCGGGCCGAGTCCGGCAAGCTGGACCCGGTGATCGGCCGTGACGATGAAATCCGCCGCACCATCCAGGTGTTGCAGCGTCGCACCAAAAACAATCCGGTTTTGATTGGTGAGCCCGGCGTGGGCAAGACCGCCATCGTGGAAGGGCTGGCTCAGCGCATCGTTAATGGTGAAGTGCCTGAAGGGTTGAAAGACAAGCAAGTGCTGTCTCTGGATATGGCCGCGCTGATCGCCGGAGCCAAGTACCGGGGTGAATTCGAAGAACGCCTGAAAGCGGTGCTCAATGAGTTGGCCAAGCAGGAAGGGCGCATCATTCTGTTCATCGATGAACTGCATACCATGGTCGGCGCCGGCAAGGGCGAAGGGGCCATGGATGCTGGCAATATGCTCAAGCCGGCGCTGGCCCGGGGCGAACTGCACTGCGTGGGCGCTACCACGCTGGACGAATACCGCCAGTACATCGAGAAAGATGCAGCGCTGGAGCGTCGTTTTCAGAAAGTGCTGGTGGATGAGCCCACGGTGGAGGACACCATTGCCATTCTGCGGGGCTTGAAAGAGCGTTATGAGGTGCACCACGGCGTCGATATTACCGATGGCGCTATCATTGCGGCCGCGCGCTTGAGTCATCGCTATATCACCGACCGGCAGCTGCCGGACAAGGCTATCGACCTGATCGACGAGGCGGGCAGCCGTATCCGCATGGAAATTGATTCCATGCCGGAAGAAATGGACCGTCTGGACCGCCGCCTGATCCAGCTGAAGATGGAACGCGAAGCGCTGCGCAAGGAAGAAGATGATGCCAGCCGCAAGCGTCTGGAAAAGCTGGAAGAAGAGATCGACGAACTGGAAAAACAGTATGCCGATCTGGAAGAAATCTGGCAGGCGGAAAAAGCTGCCCTGCAGGGCGCTGCGGAATACAAGGCAGAGCTGGAGCAGGCACGGGTGGAAATGGAGCAGGCGCGTCGCGCCGGTGACCTGAGCCGCATGTCCGAGCTGCAGTACGGGCAGATTCCGGAACTGGAAAAGAAAGTGCAGGATGCCCAGGACCGTGAAGAGCAGGCCCAGGCGGAAACCCAGCTGCTACGCAACAAGGTCACTGACGAAGAGATCGCCGAGGTGGTGGCCAAGTGGACCGGGATACCCGTATCGAAAATGCTGGAAGGCGAGAAAGACAAACTGCTGCGCATGGAAGAGGCCCTGCACGACCGGGTCGTCGGCCAGAATGAGGCTGTAGAAGCGGTGGCCAATGCGGTGCGCCGCTCACGGGCCGGGCTGTCGGATCCGAACCGGCCCAACGGCAGTTTCCTGTTTCTTGGCCCCACTGGTGTGGGCAAGACAGAGCTGTGCAAGGCACTGGCCAGCTTCCTGTTCGACACCGAAGAGGCCATGGTGCGCATCGACATGTCCGAGTTCATGGAGAAACACTCCGTGGCGCGGCTGGTGGGTGCGCCTCCGGGCTATGTGGGTTACGAAGAAGGTGGCTATCTCACTGAACTGGTGCGGCGTAAGCCCTACTCTGTGGTGTTGTTGGACGAGGTGGAAAAAGCGCATCCGGATGTGTTCAACATTCTGTTGCAGGTGCTGGATGATGGACGCCTGACGGATGGCCAGGGCCGCACCGTGGACTTCCGCAACACGGTGGTGGTGATGACATCCAATCTGGGCTCTGACCTGATCCAGAAACTGGCGGGAGCCGATGCGGAGTCCGCCAGTGACTACGAGGCGATGAAGTCCGCGGTGATGGAGGTGGTGGGTAATCACTTCCGGCCAGAGTTTATCAACCGTGTGGATGAAACCGTGGTATTCCACCCGTTGGCCAAGGACCAGCTCAAGGGGATCGCGTCGATTCAGCTGGGCTTTTTGCAAAAAAGACTGGCGGAGCGGGATATCGGCTTGCAGCTAAGCGATGCGGCGCTGGACAAGCTGGTGGACGCTGGTTTCGACCCGGTCTATGGGGCGCGGCCGCTCAAGCGGGCCATCCAGCAGCAGCTGGAAAATCCGCTGGCGCAATCGCTACTGAGGGGTGAATACCTTCCCGGAGATACCGTTCACGTGGACGTGGAAGACGAGCGGTTTACCTTCAAGCGTTAAATTGAGGGAAGTCGTCTGTAAACAAAAACCGCCGACATCGATGTCGGCGGTTTTTTATTGGCGCAGTGACTGCCGGCAGACGCGCCCTTAGCGAGCCTCGCACTTTTCCAGCGCGCTGCGGGTGTCTTCCACCATTTTGTCTCTGGCTTCCTGATCCAGCACTTCCATTTCGCCGGTCTCCGGGTTCTTGCGCCGCACGGTAGGTTTGTTTGTCAGTGTTTCCAGGTTCTTGCGGTGTTGTTCGCAGCGCTCCTGGGCGACGGCATCCGGTTCCGTTTTTAAGCGTTGCTCTTCTTTGGCCTGGGTTGCTGCGGCTTCTTTGGCTTTTTGTGCCGCGTTGCGCTTGGCCTCAAGGGCCTCAATCGCCTCGCTTTGATCGGAACTGGCATTGGCCCGGGTGTTTACTTCAGAGGCGTTTACGCCCTGCGGTGGCTGGGCGTCGTAATGGGTGACGCCCTTGTCATCCACCCATTTGTAGAACTTGGCCGCCGGGCTCAGGCTGGAAATGGCAAGCAGTGCGCCCCCGAGAAACAGGCTGAATTTTGTCATGGTGTCAGTCTTCTTATGATTTCGGTTGATCCATCAGACTTTAGCATGACGTGATAAGGGGATTTTCTGCAACCTAAAGTCGATCAAGGGCTTTGATTGGCCGCACATTTCTGCCAAAATTATGGCTTTCCGGAGATCGGGACCCGCATTCGCTTACCGGCGTGTGTGAGGCCGGGACCCGGGGCACCGTTACCGCGATGTCCTGCCAGCAGTATCACTGCACTCTCGTCCCGCTGTGGGAGCCTCCGGAGGTTTCTGTTTTCAAAGTGGGATGACTCCATCTGTTTTCCCCCTATCCAGACAGCGCCTCCAGAATCGTCTCTCTGCCTGCGTCTGTGTCGGCCACCTCCGACAAGACCCCAGAGCATCCAAATACGGTGCTTTAATCCGCAGGCAGCAAGCTCGCAGGCTGTTCAACGGTCTGCCAGAACACCGTCCCGCTGCGTGGCAGTGGGTTGTATGCATTCAAATTTGAGGTAGCAACCGTGGAAATGTTATCCGGCGCGGAAATGGTGGTCCGTGCGCTGCAAGACGAGGGAGTGGAGTACATCTTCGGGTATCCCGGAGGGTCCGTACTGCACATTTACGATGCATTGTTCCAGCAGGACTCTGTCAGCCACATTCTGGTTCGTCACGAGCAGGCGGCCACCCATGCGGCGGACGGCTATGCCCGTGCCACCGGCAAGCCCGGCGTGGTCATGGTGACCTCCGGGCCTGGCGCTACCAACGCCATTACCGGCCTGGCCACCGCTTTCATGGACTCGATTCCCATGGTGGTTTTGTCTGGTCAGGTTCGCTCTGACTGGATTGGCGATGACGCCTTCCAGGAAACCGACATGATTGGTGTGTCCCGTCCGGTGGTGAAGCACAGCTTCATGGTCCGTGACGCCAAAGACATTCCGGAAATCATGAAGAAAGCGTTCTACATCGCTACCACTGGCCGCCCTGGTCCGGTGCTGGTGGATATTCCCAAGGATCAGACGGCGCCGAACGTCAAGAATCCTTACGAATATCCCAAGAAAGTGAAGATGCGCTCCTACTCTCCGGTCAGCCGTGGTCATTCCGGCCAGATCCGCAAGGCGCTGGACGAGCTGATGAAAGCCAAGCGCCCGGTGATTTACGCCGGTGGCGGCGTGGTGCAGGGCGAGGGCAGCGAGCTGCTGACCCAGCTGGCCCATCGCCTCAACTTCCCGGTGACCAATACCTTGATGGGGCTGGGCGGCTTCCCCGGCACGGATCGTCAGAACGTGGGCATGTTGGGCATGCACGGCACCTACGAAGCCAACATGACCATGCACAGCTCCGATGTGATTCTGGCGGTGGGCGCCCGTCTGGACGACCGGGTGACCAACAACGTGAAGAAGTTCTGTCCGGGCGCCAAGATCATTCATATCGATATCGACCCGGCGACCATCTCCAAGAACATCATGGCGCACATTCCCATTGTGGGCCCGGTGCAACAGGTGCTGGAAGAGATGCTGGCGGCGCTGGACGAGCACGGCGGCGAGCCGGACCGCAAGGCGCTGGAGCGCTGGTGGGAAGAAATCGACGGCTGGCGCAAAGTGCATGGCATGCGGTATGAGACCAACGAAGACGGTCCCATGAAGCCCCAGCAGGTGGTCCAGGCGTTGTACAAGGCCACCAAAGGTGATGCCTATGTGACCTCCGACGTGGGTCAGCACCAGATGTTTGCGGCTCAGTATTACCAGTACGACAAGCCGCGTCGCTGGATCAACTCCGGTGGCCTGGGCACCATGGGCTTCGGCCTGCCGGCGGCCATGGGCGTGCAGTTTGCGTTCCCGGAAGCAACAGTTGCCTGTGTGACCGGTGAAGGCTCCATTCAGATGAATATCCAGGAGCTGTCCACCTGCCTGCAGTATGGTTTGCCGGTGAAGGTCATTAACATCAATAACCAGGCGCTGGGCATGGTTCGTCAGTGGCAGGACATGCAGTACGGTGGCCGCCATAGCCAGTCCTACATGGAGTCCCTGCCGGACTTCGTCAAGCTGGCCGAGGCCTATGGCCATGTGGGCATGAAGATCACCAGGATTGAGGATCTGGACGGGGCCATGGAGGAAGCCTTTGCCCTGAAGGATCGTCTGGTATTCATGGATATTTATGTTGACCCCA
>NZ_LWEZ01001244.1:0-735 GCF_001634945.1 Alcanivorax sp. HI0044 | reverse complement strand
TTGTTATGCGCCGGCGTGGGTTTTTTCTGGGCGCGGGCCGGCAAGCCCTTTGATACCCGGATGGTCACCTCCCTGGTCACCCTGGTCACCACTCCCTGCCTGATTGTCGCCACCATGGGCAAGACGGAGCTGGACTTGCAGGCGCTCATGGACGTGGCCGGTTTGGCCGTAGCGGTACTGGCCACCACGTTCGTGGTCAGCGCGGTGATCCTGCTCTTTACCGGCCAACCCTTTCGGGTGTTTCTGCCTTCACTGATCTTCCCCAACACCGGCAACATGGGCATTCCGCTGTGCATGCTCGCGTTTGGCGAAGCCGGATTGGCATTGTCGCTGGCGTGGATGATGCTCTACTCCGTGGCGCACTTTTCCCTGGGGCTGGCCATCGTCAGTGGCGAGGGGTTTTCCCTGAAACTGTTCCGCCACCCGATTCTGATCTCCGTGTTTCTGGCCGTGGCCATGGTCGCTTTCCAGCTAAGCCTGCCTGAGTGGCTCTACAACACCGTCAGCCTGATCGGCGATCTGACCATTCCCTTGATGCTGATTACACTGGGGGTGTCCCTGTCGCAGCTGAAAGTGCGCCATCTGGGTAGCGGAGCCGGGTTTGCGGTGCTGCGTCTGGCCAGTGGCTTTGCGGTGGGGTGGGGGCTGGTGACGGCACTGGACATCGACGGCCCACTGCGTGGGGTGGTGCTGATCGAATCCACCATGCCGGTGGCGGTATTCAATTACCTGCTC
>NZ_LWEZ01001243.1:0-1337 GCF_001634945.1 Alcanivorax sp. HI0044 | reverse complement strand
CTGCTGTTAGCAACAAATCCCATCACCCCATGGGTTGCGGGGGTGAGACGCCTGCCCAGCCGTAACCCGAACTCTGGTTTGCCGGATAAATCTAAAGCATTACGCAAGATCTGAATCTGCTGGGTTGCAGTGAGCAAGCTTTCATCTTTGAGTAATTGTTCGACATCTACACCCGTGTTGCGCAAGAGGCTAGGGAGTTCTCGTACACTCAAGCCAAGTTCTCGGGCGATAAGGCGTGAGTAGTTCGACGGGATATCCGCATCCACGTTTTTCAAACCCTGTTTGAGCGTCGTTATTGCCATCAGCGATTCCTCGGAATGCGGTAACTGTCTTTAAATGTCCCCGGTCTGTCAAGAAATGTCCTCGTCGGTGTTCCGACACATAGCCAATCTTCAAGGTAGATATAAATGCTAGGAGACACGCTGTGGGAAAAATTATCTTTATTGAACATGACGACACCGAGCATGTTACGGAGTTCGGGGTGGGTTCTACGCTAATGCAAATCGCCGTTGATAACGCCGTTCCAGGTATTGACGGTGACTGCGGCGGCGAATGCGCCTGTGGTACCTGTCACATGATTGTTCCCGATGAGTGGTTCGGCAAGACCGGAAGGGTTGGTGACGCAGAAGAACAGATGTTGTCCATGACCCCGGAGCGGGCGAGAACCTCGCGCCTGGGGTGTCAGGTAGAAATTACTGAGGCGATGGACGGTATGACCGTGCATTTGCCTGAATTCCAGATGTAAACAGGGAGAATGCTATGTCAACAAAAACAAGATCAAGCAATGCGTTTCAGACAAAAGTATTCAACGCCTCGTCCAAAGTGGTGCCGATGCATTTTCAGATTAAAACGATGAAAATGCTGATGAAGGCGAAGAGAAAGACAGTGGGTTCTCGATCCACACAAATGGAATTCGTCGAAACCTCCTTGCCTGATGTCAACACCTTGGCACTCGAAGATATCGACACCAGCAACCCTTTTTTGTATCGACAAGATCAGTGGCGGGCCTATTTTAAGCGGCTGCGAGATGAAGCTCCGGTACACTACCAGAAGAAGAGTCCATTCGGGCCTTTCTGGTCGATAACTCGCTATGAAGATATTTTGTTCGTGGACAAGAGTCACGAACTGTTCTCCTCTGAACCGCAAATTATTCTGGGTGATCCACCGGACGGACTATCGGTGGAAATGTTTATCGCCATGGATCCGCCCAAGCATGATGTGCAACGTCGGGCGGTGCAGGGTGTGGTAGCGCCAAAAAACCTTAAGGAAATGGAAGGTTTAATCCGGTCCCGAGCAGCCGAAGTGCTAGACAGCCTGCCGCTGGATAAACCCTTCAA
>NZ_LWEZ01001242.1:0-1357 GCF_001634945.1 Alcanivorax sp. HI0044 | reverse complement strand
CTCCGGCGACGGCATTCAGCGGCTGGTGTGGGACTGTTATCGCTGGTTTATCCGTAACGGTCTGACTCCGTCGCCATTGTACGTGCCGCCGGCGTGGGCATTGGGGGCGCTGACCCCGGCACAGCTTGCCGGGTTACCGTTTCGGTATGTGGAAACCTTGTCTGGTGTTCACGATACCCAAAAACGCACCTTCACACGGCTGCCGTTGGCAGGTTTTGAAGCGGACACCGCGTTTCGTGCCTGGACGTTACGCTTTTTCAATGCCATCAATATCAGCCAGTCCCGCCGCACTGGAATACCGATACGCATCGGGCTGCATCCGGACGATTTTGAGTTGCGGCTTGCCAATACGATTTTGCCTTTGGCGGCGTCGTTGTCACAGACGTTTTCTTATTCCCAGGCACTGGAAGTGTTAGTTAAGCGCTCTGCAGCTATCCCGTTATAGTGGCCGGGTTAGAATGAATGACTTTCTGTTTCTGTCCCGCTTTTTGATTATCCGCCAGACAAGCCGAAGGGCCGTTGGAGGCTAGTCCCGGTAGCGTTTGTTCAGATCAGTATAGGCGTCGATACGGCGGTCGCGCAGGTAAGGCCAGATTCGGCGTACGGATTCGCTGCGCTGCAGGTCCACGTCGGCCAGGAGCACCTGCTCGTTGTCGCTGTCGGCCTGGGCCAGGAATTCACCCTGTGGCCCACAGATAAAACTGTTTCCCCAGAATTGAATGCCGCTGTCGTCCGCCGGGCTTTGTTCAAAGCCGGTGCGGTTGGCGACCAGCACCGGTAAACCGTTGGCGACTGCATGGGCGCGCTGGATGGTGATCCAGGCGTCGAGCTGGCGTTTCTGCTCATCCTGTTCATCGGTGCGGTCCCAGCCGATGGCGGTGGGGTAGAGCAGCAGGTCGGCGCCGGCCAGTGCCATCAGGCGGGCGGCTTCCGGGTACCACTGGTCCCAGCACACCAGCAGGCCCAGTTTGCCCACGCTGGTTTCGATGGGGCTGAAGCCGCTGCGGCCATCGTTGAAGTCTGCATCGCCGGGGGTGAAATAGAATTTTTCGTAGAAACCCGGGTCGTCGGGGATATGCATCTTGCGGTAGATGCCGGCCAGGCTGCCGTCTTTTTCCAGCACCACGGCGGTGTTGTGGTACAGGCCGGTGGCGCGCTTTTCGAACAGGCTGCCGACGATCACGATACCCAGCTCTTTGGCCAGTGACCCCAGGGTTTCGGTGCTGGGGCCGGGGATGGGTTCGGCCAGATCAAAGACGCGGGTGTCTTCGGTCTGACAGAAATACAGGCTGCGGTGTAATTCCTGCAGTAGCACCAGCTCCGCGCCCTGGGCGGCGGCCTCGCGCACCTGCGACAG
>NZ_LWEZ01001241.1:0-734 GCF_001634945.1 Alcanivorax sp. HI0044 | reverse complement strand
ACTCTGCCGGACAAATATCGCCGTGCCTTGCTGAGCTACGAAGACAAACGCTTCTTCGCCCACCCTGGTGTCGACCCATTGGCCATTGCCCGTGCGGCCTGGCTTAATGCCCGCGCCGGGCGGGTGGTCAGTGGCGGCTCCACACTCACCATGCAGCTGGCCCGGTTGTTACGGGATGATCCGCCCAGAACCCTATCGGAAAAGGCCCGCGAAGCGGTGCTGGCCCTGCAGATGGAGTGGCATTTCAGCAAGGATGAGCTACTGATCGAGTACGCCAGCCGGGCTCCTTTTGGCGGCAACATCGTTGGATTGCGGGCCGCCGCCTGGCGCTATTTTGGCCGTGAACCGGCGGCGCTCAGCTGGGCGGAAGCGGCGCTGCTGGCGGTGCTGCCCAATGCCCCCTCGCTGATTCACCCCGGGCGGAACCGGGAGCGGTTGCTGGCCAAACGCAACACTTTGCTGAACGCTCTGCACAGCCAGGGCGACCTGTCGACGACGGACCTGAAGCTGGCCTTGCTGGAGCCCTTGCCCGATGCCCCCAGACCGCTCCCCGGCAGTGCCGACCACTTGCTTACCTCCCTCCGTGCCAGCAGCCCGCAGCACCTGTTTCACACCACCCTGGATGCGGACCTGCAGCACCGCGTGCGCGAACTGGCGCGCCAGCATGGGCAGCGGTTAGCGGGGGAGGGGGTGCATAACGTGGCGGTGGTGGTGATCGATCACATTGATTTGGC
>NZ_LWEZ01001240.1:0-7779 GCF_001634945.1 Alcanivorax sp. HI0044 | reverse complement strand
CAGGCGGGTGATCACCTCAGCGGCGGCCTTCGGGGTTTGCGAGGCGGTTTCGATCAGGCGAGTCATGGGCGCTTCCAGAGCGGTGCCCAGGCGGCCCAGATGCTCGGTGACGGTGGCCTCCAGCCCGGCCAGGCGTTCGCTGGCGGCATCGCCACGGGCCGCTTCCTGGTCGCGCAGGGCATTCAACTGTTCGCCCAGCTGGGTGATCAGGCTGTCCATGCCGGTTTGCTGGCCGCTGAGCAGCCCGGCGGCGCTGTCGCGGAATTCGCTGTTGTGTTCGTGCAGGGCGCTACGGATTTCGCTGACCAGCGTGGCCACGGTGCGTTGTTGCTCGCCGAGGCCGGTTTGCCAGTGCTGGGCGGCCTGTTCGGTGCTGGCCTGGAATTGCCCGGCGATGGCGGCAAACTGCTTCTCGCTGTGTTCGGCCACGGCCTGTTGGCTGCTCTGTAGTTGTTCAAGCAGGTCCGCGCCGCTGGCCCGGTGGGCTTCCAGTCCGGCGTTCCAGTCTTGTAGTGCCTGACGGGTGACAGCCTGGAATTCACCGGTGATGCTGGCCAGCTGTTGCTCGCTGGCACTGCCAAGTTGTTGCTGGGTATCGCGGACCTGTTGCAGCAGGGTGTTGCTGTTGTGCTGGAACTGGTCGTGGTGAGCGGCCAGGGAGGTGCTGATGTCGTTGACCAGCCGGGCGCTTGTTTGCTGGTGCTCGGCGAGGCCGGCGCGCCATTGTTCGGCGGCGTGCTCGGTGGTGTCGCGGAAGCGTTCGGTGAGGGTGCCGAGCTGCTGTTCGGTGATGGCGTTGAGCTTTTCGTGGGTGCCCTGAACCTGCTCGCTGAGGCTGGCCAGTGACTGGGCCATGATCGGCTGCACGCTTTCCGCGGCCAGGCGGCTGCTGTCGGCCAGGGTGTCACGCAGGGAGTCGCCCACGGAGCGGGCCAGTCCCTGGTATTGCTCCTGGAGTCCGTTGTGGAAGGCTTGCTGATTGCCGGTGAGCTGCTCGCCCATTTGCTCCATGCGCCCGGTGAGGGTCTGCAGGGCGGTGACCAGTTCCGGGAATACCTGGGACTGGCTTTGCAGGGCGGCGTAGGCGGTTTCACGCTGGTGGTTCAGGGAGAAGCGATACAGCTGGCCATCCACGGCGTCATCCAGCTGGCGGGATACGTCCATGCGGTCGCGGCGACACAGGGTGGCGGTGAGACCCAGCATGGCGGAGGCCGCTACCCCGGCAATGGAGGTGCCAAAGGCCAGGCTCAGGCCGGCGATGGGGGCGGACAGGGCGCTGCGGATGGCGGTCAGTTCGCTGCTGCCGTCCAGGGCGGTGGCGGCGCCTTTCAGGGTCACGATCATGCCCACGAAGGTGCCGAGCAGGCCGAGCATCACCAGCAGGCCGGTGAGGTAAGGGGTTAACACCGGGCCGGGCAGGGCGGCGGGCTGGCCGTCGACGCGGCGTTGCACGGCATGGCGCAACGTGCCGGGCAGGTCGGTGAGCCAGCGGGTCAGCGATTCCCGGCCGGCATCGGGCTCGGGGAGCTGCTGCAGTTGTTGATCCAGCCGGGCGGTGTCGCGCCGATAGCGCAGCAGTTCCACAAAGCCGAGCCCGTAGACGGCGGCGATCAGCAGGGTAACGGTGAGGGCCACCGGATTGCGCAAAAAGGTGGCGCCAATCCAGATAACGGCCACGGTGCCAAGAGCAAAGGGCAGAGCAAATAAAAAACGTCTCATGGGGTGGTGCTTTCCTTGTGATCAATGTCGGCGAACGTGGAGCCGGTGGTTGCGTCGCAGGACGCGGCGGTGGCTGCGCCCAGCAGGCCCAGAATGGGCTCCTGACGGGCGTCCAGTTCAGCCAGCAACAGCATTTGAATTTCCTGACAGAACTGCGCTAGCCAGCCGTTGGCGGCCATCCAGTCCTGCGGTGGTGTGTGTTGGCCCTGCTGCCAGAGCGTGCGGTAACGCTTTTCCAGAAAGGCGGGCAGGGCGGTAAAGCAGCGGCGTACGTAGGCCGAGAGGCTGTGCTCGAACACCGCATCCAGCTCGGCCAGCCGGGCCAGCTCGGCACTGTGTGCGGTGAGCTGGCGGCGGGCGCGCAGGCGCAGGTTGGTCAGGGCGGCGATCATTTGCCGCTGGTGGGCCTGGTGGAAGCGTTCGTAGGGGCCAAAGCTGGGGCGCTTGTCTGCCGGGGTGTTGCGGTTCACTGCGGGCAGGCTGATCACCGAGGCGGCCTGTTTGCCGGCGAAGCTGTAACTCAGGTTCTCCAGCAGGGTGTTACGGGTTTTCAGCAGGTCGGCCTGCAGGGTGGCGGTGATATCGTCCTGGGCGGTGAAGGGGCCGCTGGGGCGGTGCTGGGTGGCGGCATCCAGGGCAATGGTGTCGGACAGGTCAAACAGGCGGCCCAGCCGTTCGGCAAAACAGGGATGGGAGGACGCGGCGGCTTTCGGGTCCAGGCTGGCGAGCAGCTGAACCAGCCGGCTGCCGGCGGGGCCGGTTTGCGCGGGTGTTTGCGTCCTATGCATACTGTTGTCCATGGCGACTGCAGGTACTGTGAAAACGGGCTTGTCGGTGGCCGCAGCAAGGCGCTGCCTGTGCCGATTGAAATGGATCGACGGGCCAGCCGCCCATTCTAATCGGGAAAGGCCGGTGATGATAATGCGCTGGTCGGTTGAGGGACGGGTTGCGAAATCCGTCGTAGACTGGGGGCTGGGCGGAGAGGGGTGATGAGCGCCTCTGCCAAAACCGATGAATCGACAAGCAAAGGAGTGCGATGTGAGGGCAATGACGACGGCGATGCCTGCCCTGCTGCTGGCAGCGGGACTACTCAGCGGCTGCGAGCAGGAGAAGGTGGTAGGCGGTGACCGTGACCGTTTCGGCTGCCTGCCTTCTGCGGGTTATCAATGGTGCCCGGCCACCGGAGCCTGCGAGCGCCCATGGGAACTGGCTGAGGCGCACGGCTTCGACAATACCCAGGCCGGGTTCGAGGCGTTTTGTACCGATTCGCCAACAGAGCCATAAAACGCAGAATGCCATGAGTGAGTTAAGCACAGTCCGTTTGCTGGCAGACTATAACCAATGGATGAACGGGCGCCTTTTTGAGGTCACCGCTACCCTGCCTGAGGCCGTGCGCCGGGAAGACCGGGGCGCTTTTTTCGGTTCCATCGAGAATACGCTGAACCATTTGCTGGTGGCGGACACGCTGTGGCTGAAGCGGTTTGCGGTGCACCCGGCGTGTATCGACAGCCTTGCGCCCATCACCATGTTGCCCACGCCGCCGACGCTGGATGCCCCGGTACGGGACACCTTTGCCGAGCTGCATTTACACCGGCTATGGCTGGATCAGCAAATAGTGGATTGGTGTGGCGATTTGGGTGACGGCGATCTGGATTACGTGCTGTCTTATCGTAACAGCAAGGGCGTTGCGTCGCGGCGGCGGTTTGGCAGCTTGCTGACGCATTTTTTCAATCATCAGACCCATCACCGCGGGCAGGTAACCACGTTGCTGTCGCAAGCGGGTGTGGATGTTGGCGTGACGGACTTGCTGGTGCGTATTGCTGATGAATTGCAGTGAACAAAAAAGATGACGACGCTAACCGGTAGCGGGTTGCTACAGGTCAGCATCAGATTTGCGATTCAATGGGCAGCCACGACAGCATCCACACCTTGATGCGTTGCCAGCGGGACGTCTCCGGGTCGTGGTCCAGGGTCAGTGGGGTGTGGTCGTCTGCATCTCTCGCCTGCCATTGCAGCTCTCCCTCGTCATCAAGGCTGACATGCCAGGCGGAATCGTCACTGACCCAGCTGGCAAACAGTTGGCTGAGTTGTTGATTCAGTGATTCGCTTTCAATCAGCAAACCGATTTCCGTGTTTTGCACAATCGAGCGGCCGTCCAGGTTCACGGAGCCGATGAAGGTGCGGTCGTCATCAATGACAAAGGTTTTGGCATGCAGGCTGGCGCGGGATTTTCCCTTGAACCAGTGAATGCGTTCCTGTTGCCCGGCTTCGGCGCGAAGCTCCCACAGCGTGATGCCATTTTCCAGTAGCGGTTTGCGGTAATTCACATAGCCACTGTGCACGATAGCCACGTCGGTGGTACTGAGTGAGTTGGTAAGAATATCCACCTTGACGCCCCGTTCGGACAACGATGAAAACAGTGTCACTCCGGCATCGCCGGGTACAAAATACGCGGAGCTGATTTGCAACCGTTGCCGGGCGCTTTCGAGAATGGTCTTGAGGGAGGCGCCCAGATAATCATCGCGGCTCAGTGTGTCGCGGGCGGTGGCTTTTTCCGGTGGGTCGGCATACAGGGTGGCCTGCCCCCAGTCCAGCGGCACTTTCCCTTCCACAAGGCGGCGACCCAGGCTGGAACCGGAGAGCGCATTGGCAAACTCGCTGTTCTTTTGTTCATCCAGAAAACGGAGCAGCGTGCGTTGCAGGGTAGGCAGGTCCATGTCTGCATCGTCGGCATCAAGAACCCGATTGATCGGCACCGAGGCGGGGGTGTTCCAGTATCGATCAAAACTGGCTACGCCGTCAGGGACAATCTTGCCCACGGCCATCACATCCACATCCTGAAAATCCACATTGGTATTGGAAAAATACTCGTCGCCCAGATTACGCCCGCCAGTGATCAAGACGCTGCTGTCCGCCACCATCAGTTTGTTATGCATGCGGTGGTTGGTGCGCCCGAAATGTGAGGCCATTTGCAACGCCCGGGTAATGCCGCTGCGGGCCGTTACCGGGTTGAAGATACGAATATGAATGTTGGGGTGTTGTTCGAGGGTGGCAACGAGTGGCTCTGCCACACGGGTGCCCAGATCGTCGACCAGGAGACGCACCCGCACGCCCCGGTCTGCCGCTTCCAGCAATTTTGCGACAATGATGCGCGACGAGGTGTCATCGGAAACAATATAGTACTGCAGGTCCAGCGAGGACCGGGCCACTTCAATCAGGGCAACGCGTGCCACGAAAGCAGACAGTCCCTCGTGCAGCAGATAAAAACCGGATTGATTTTCATGCTCGGGGTTGTCGTGAAGTTGCTCCAGGCTTTCGGCGATGGGGCCCTCCGCTGGGCTGGGCAGGGCGGTGTTGGCCGGACGGCTGTCTGGGTCATAGCCGGATTGTGCCTGGCAGGCGGTGGAGAGCAGGGTGATCAGTAATAACCCGATCAGTGGCGGCATATGAGGCATGGTGGAGTCATCGCAGCAAGTCTGCGATTATCAAAGCGCAACAGCGCAATAATTTCAAACTGAACGCGAACAGGGAACGGGCCATGTTGAAGCGAGGGATGCTGGCAATCGTTGCAGGTTTAATGGCGGGGGCGGTTCAGGCGGATTTCTTTCAGGATTACATGATCGACCCGGAAGACGGCATGCTGGATGGCAGCCGTTACCTTTCCGAGGTGCCGCAGGGTTTCTTGCCGATTCCGATGGTTATCACCGAACCTGCTGTGGGCGCGGGCCTGGGCATGGGCGCGATTTTTTTCACGAAAGTGAGGAACAAAAAAAGCAGCGGGTGTCTGGTGACAGTCCGGCCATTTTGCCGAATAACATCAGTGTGGTGGGGCTGGGTGCCACGGAAAATGGAACGCGCGCGGCAGGACTGGGGCACATGGGTTTCTGGCATAATGACCGCATTCGTTATCGCGGCTTTGCCTTGTTTCCTGATCTGAATCTGGATTTTTATTCATTGGGCGGGCGTGACCTCCGTGACCCTGTCGAGCTGAATGTGAAAGGGCCGGCGGCGGTCCAGGAGTTGAAGTTCAGGCTCGGCGCAAGCCGCTGGATGTTGGGGGCAAGGCAGGTTTACAGGCAGGTTGAGCTGTCTCTTGAGGAAGATATCTCATTACCCAGCCCGCGTCTGGAACAGGCGGTGAATACGTTCTTGCGCAACAATCTGGGGGACAAGATTCGTACCTCCGGCTTGGGGGTGCTGGCGGAATACGATAGCCGGGATAACCCTCTGGCTCCTCAGTCCGGGCTTTACTATGCGGGTAATTATGTGTGGTACGGGGACAGTGTTGGCAGTGATATCAACTTTGGCAGCTATACGCTGGAGGGCCTGAATTACTGGAACGTTAACGAGCATTTCAATTTTGCCCTGCGCCTTCAGTATGACGGTGTCGATGTGAGCGACAGTACCCGATTGCCACCTTATGTGTTGCCTTATGTGGATATGCGCGGCATTCCTGCTGTTCGCTATCAGGGTAAGGCGGTCGCGGTGGCAGAAGTGGAGGCGATCTGGAAAGCCAGCCCTCGCTGGCGGTTCAACTTTTTTGGTGGCGGTGGACGTGCCGCAGAAAGCCTTTCGGATTTGTCAGACGCCGAAGTGGCCAATAGCTACGGTAGCGGGTTTCGCTATCTGATCGCTCGCCGGTACGGGATGACGATGGGGATTGATATTGCCCGGGGGCCGGAGGAGACCGCCTGGTATATTCAGGCGGGGTCCAGCTGGCGTTGATCAGTCTTCTTTTTCGTCCATGTTTTTAGCTGCGGTGCGCGCATCTTCCAGTGCCGCAAACTGTTCGGAGATCAGCGCGCCCACTTCCTGATTCACCTTGCGAATGGTGTCGTACACCAGGCCGATGGTCTTGCGCTGTTTTTCTTTCAGGGCTGGCGCCTTGTCTTCAAAGAGGCCCAGCTTCTCCAGCGCGTCAAACGGTAGCCCGGCAATATGCTGGTGCACGTCTTCCACGGTGGTGGCGCCATCTTCAATGGCTTCCTGAATCATGTCCTTGAGCAGCTCTGCTCGTTCTGCTGTTTTTTTCATTGTTGGCCTGCGTGGTCAATCGGGTAAGGGACTGTTCCGCAATGTAGCGAAAACCGTTAATAAGGACCATAACCATTATGGACCCCGGGAACACGTATTGATGCCCGATTGTCTGACCGTCTGTACCGTTGCCGGTGACAGACTTGACCCTGTTCAATAAATGGGGCCACTCTGAAACCGGGTTCACCTGTGAATCCCTGATCGAACAAGGAGTTGCGATTATGGAAACCGGTAAACAAATGATTGCCGATATCAAAGGCAAGCTGGATGAACTGGAAGCCGAGCTGGATCAACTGGAAAAGCAGGGGGGCGGAGACCGCAGCACCGAAGCGGAGCGACATCAGCTGGCTTTGCAGGATGTGCTCACAGAATTGCAGCAACGCATTGACGAATACCATGAACTGACCGGTGCAGACAGCGTGGATGGCCAGGCTAACTGGCAACAGCTGGACAAGGACCTGAAGGAACTGGACAGCGATCTTTACGGCGCCAACTGATTCGATGACCGCCTGTTAGGGAACCTCTGAATAACTCCTTGCGTACTCAGCGTGGCCTGAAGCGTGCAGCTGTTGAGTCTTGTCTTGACGGACAGGGTGGTTCCCTTTCCTAGGGGCAAGGCGCAGCAGATGTACGCTTCAGGCCGTGCCCTCCGGGTCTTCCAGGCTGGCCCGCACTCGTCGTTGCGTGTTGAAGGTGAAGAGTCGATGGATGGACATATCTCGATCCCAGTTAGGGGACACCTTCAAAATCGCGCCCTCTGTGCCCCGAATGGGGTATAGATTGCGAGCCAGCCTGAAAGACTGAGCATGCAAGGAGTTATTCAGAGGTTCCTTAGCCCTCGGGGTCCGGGGGCTTTTTCGGTATGCTTCTGTCTGGTTTTTCCAGGGACGGGAGTCACTCTATGGCCATTGGGCCACTCAGCTGGCCGCTGCTGCTGCAAACGGCGCGTCGGCATTTTTCCCTTTTCTTCATGCTCTTCTTCTTTCTTGGCTTGCCGTTTGCAGCAGCAGCGGCCAGCTGAGTGGC
>NZ_LWEZ01001239.1:0-1139 GCF_001634945.1 Alcanivorax sp. HI0044 | reverse complement strand
CAGGGCTGTGGCGTCCTTGGCATTGAGCTGGTACAGGTCGATCAGGTGGTCACTGCCCTGGGGCGCGCGGCGCAGCACAAAGATACCGCGCGCATCTGCGGTGTCCTGGGTGTAGCCACCGGAAGATGACAGAGCTTCTGCCAGAGTCAGGCCATTACGGGTCATGGGCACAGGCTGGTTCTCACCCACTTCGCCCAGCACAAAGACTTTATTATCATCGTTGCGGGCCACGTGGATTACATCACCGGGGCGCAGCAAGACATTGTAGGCCGGGTTGCCTTCCTGGTAGACCGCCTTCAGCGACAGGGTATGTTCCTGCCCGTTACGGGTAAGAGTGACATCGTTCCAATCAGCCATTTCGGTCAACCCACCGGACGAATTCACCGCATCCAGCAGTCGCAGGGGCACATTGGTCACCGGGTAGGCGCCGGGTTGTTTGACCGCACCAGACACATAGACGCGCTGGCTGCGGAAAGCCGCAATGGTCACATCCACTTGCGGGTCTTCGATGTATTCGGCAATACGCTGGGCGATCAGGTCACGGATTTCGGTGACACGCAGGCCGACCACTTTGATCTTGCCGACGTAGGGATAAAAAATGGTGCCATCGTTATGTACCCAGTTACCGGATTCGGACGGGCTACGCATGGAACCCGCCGGAATGGTCAGCTCCGGGTGATCCCACACTGTTATTTGCAGTACATCACCGAGCCCGACCACGTAATCGTAATCTTCCGGTTCTTCGAGCAGGACCGGGGCCGGCTTGGCTTTGTCCTGGGGCTCGGCTTTCAGCACATTAGTGGTAATGGTATGCACCTGCACCACATCCGGCAGGGGCTCGGCTTCTTCCGCACTTTCGTCTTCATCGAGAAACCAGCCCGGCGAGGTGGAAATATGAGACCCCGGCACCACCGTACAGCCCGCCAACGACACTAAAAGGCCAGCAGCCAGAAACTTCCCAAATGGATTCATAGATACCTGCATAAACTCTGTTACCAATTTACGTGTCGGGTCCACTGAAGGCCGGCGGTGAACCGCTCACGCTCTTCATAGGTCACTACGGGTTCATCCGTAGCAGAAAGCAGCCAGTTCAGGCGACCGCCCAATAAGGGGTGACCGATACGCAATTCGGCCAAAAC
>NZ_LWEZ01001238.1:0-5705 GCF_001634945.1 Alcanivorax sp. HI0044 | reverse complement strand
CCCGTCAGTTCCACGGTAATCAGGACCAGCGCCATCACCATGACCAACAGGATCAGGCGCCGGTAACGCCCCAGAGAAAGTGTCATGATCACAACCGTTCCGCCTTTTCCTGCCTTGCACTATGGACAGTGTAAGCTGGCACGGCCAGCAAAACGTGAAGGGGGAGGGGTTTCAAGTTGAAAGTTGAAAGTTGAAAGTTGAAAGTTGAAAAGTGCAGGATACCTGGGATGCCCGCCGGCGCCTGCGATTAGTTTCAGTTTTGATTGTTTCCCGGTGCTGCGGCGCTGCTAAAGCCGGTTTCGGATGGCTCCCGGCAATGCCGCGCTTTTCAACTTTGAACGCTCAACTCGCCACTCAAAATCAGTCCAGATCCAGCTCAGAATCCAGCACCGCCTGATAGCCTTCAGGCAGCACATCGGCCCAGACATCCAGCCCTTCGCGCAGGCCTTCCAGGGTACCGGCGACCAGATTGGCGTGGCCCACCTTGCGGCCCGGCCGCACACTCTTGCCATACCAGTGCACCACACCCGGATGTTGCAGCCAGGCGTTTTCGAAAGGCGTGCCGATCAGGTTGACCATGGCGGAGGGCCCGTGGACGTTGAGGGCATGAAGGGGCACACCGGCCAGGGCGTGGACATGCAGGTCGAACTGGGACCAGTCCGCGCCTTCGTGGGTCCAGTGGCCAGAGTTGTGCACCCGCGGGGCAATCTCGTTGACCATCAGCTGGCCATCCACTTCGAAGAACTCCACCGCCATGACGCCGGCGTAATCCAGTTCTTCCATGATGCCCTTGGGCATCTGCTCGGCGGGTTTCTGCAGATCAGAACAGGCGTTGGCCGGTGCCAGGCTCAGGCGCAGAATGCCGTCCACGTGCCAGTTGCGGGTCAGCGGGTAGAACAGGNTTTCGCCGCTGATACTGCGCGCGCCGACGATGGACAGTTCGCGGCTGAACGGAATTTTTTTCTCGACGATGGCCTTGCCGGCCAACTCTGCGGCAGGCACAGCAGACAGGTCGCCGCCCTCGCCCACAATCCAGGTACCACGACCGTCATAGCCGCCACTACGGGCCTTCACGACCACGCCACCAAACTGCGCCACCGCATCATGCAGGTCGTCGGTCTTGTCCAGGGTCACCCAGGGCGCCGTGGGAATGCCCAGCTTGTCGAGCATCGCTTTCTGGGTGAAGCGGTCGGGGATCACTTGCAGGGCGCCGCGCGCCACACAACGATCGCTCTGCGCGAGTTCTGCGGAAAAACCGGTGTCCGGGAAGGCTTCACGTTCCACAGTAATCACCGGGTAGCGTTCCAGGCATTCTTCCCAGCTGATCGGCACGGCCAGGTCCGAAGTGCCCGGCAACAGCAATGCCCGCTCCGGGTCGTAACGGTCCACCACCAGCCCCAGCCGAGCTGCGGCTTCTGCCATCATCAGGCCAAGCTGGCCACCACCAAGAACAAGTACGCGATTCATAGCAGATCCGTCAGAGCAAACAGGGAAAAGAACGGAGCCAGGGGATCAGCCCTGCCCCAGCTCTGCATTGGCCAACACCTCATCCGCGCGGGAGGCTTTCCAGTCGGCGATTTGTTGTAGCAGTTCGGGGTTGTCCGCCGCCAACATCTGGGAAGCCAGCAGGCCGGCATTCCAGGCGCCCGCCGCGCCGATGGCCAGGGTGCCCACGGCCACGCCCTTGGGCATCTGCACGATGGACAGCAGGCTGTCCCAGCCAGACAGGGTACGGCTTTTCACCGGCACACCCAGCACCGGCAGCGGGGTCAGGGAGGCAATCATGCCGGGCAAATGCGCCGCGCCACCGGCGCCGGCGATAATCACCTTGTAGCCGTTCTCGTGGGCGCTTTTGGCAAAGTCGTACATGCGCTGAGGGGTACGATGAGCCGATACCACTTCGGCCTTCCAACCCACATTGAATTGGGTCAGGGCGTCACAGGCTTCTTTCATGGTCTCCCAGTCAGATTGGGACCCCATTACCACGGCAACCGGCGTGCTCATTCGCGTTACTCCATCGCGCCCATCACGGGCTTTTGCAGCGCATCGGCATCTACCCCGGCACCGACACAGAAAAATTTGAGGCGCACACTTTACTAATGCCTGCGCCGGAGGCAAGCCTATCGGCGAAAAAACAACCAATGATCACGTTCCCGGCCGACAGATGGCGATTTTAGCGTGATTTGGCCGGGAATGCGCTTTGGGATCAGTTCAAAGGAGCGAGTTGGAAGTTTAAACGCGGGCCAGGCAGGGCGTGACAGAACCGCCGTGCCCGCGCCCCATGTTGATAGCTGGAGGCAGGTCAAAAGCGTTTTTTACCACAGAGGGCAGCACGACCATCTGAGTTGGCACGCGGACCCAGAGCTTCAGCTTTGATCCAATCCAACCCGCGCCTTTCAACTTTTAACTTTGAACTTTCAACTGCTTCTCTCCGCCAGCACCTGTGCATACCCCTCCGGGTAACCCGGATAGCGCAAGGTGTAGTGCCCTTGCTGGATATACAGGCTGCGCACCTGTTTGCCAGTGGCCGGTTCATCAGGCACCGCCAGGGTCAGCCCCTGTTGGTCCGCCAACCATTTCAGCACATCCAGATTGCGGCCACCTACCGCATCGGTGCCGATCACCAGCGGCGGCATTTCACGGCCCTCCAGCCAGCCCAGCACCACGCTGTGCAGCAGGCCCACGCAGTCGTCGCGGTGAATGCGATTAGTCCACTGGGGCGCCGGCAGGCTTTCTTCTCCACGGGCCAGCCTGGCTGCCTTGTCGATTTGCCGATAACGGCCCGGCCCGTAGATGCCAGTGAAGCGCACCACGGTACTCAAACTGCGGGTGCTGATCTCTTCTTCCGCCGCCAGCAATACCTTGCCGTTATAACGCCCCGGGCGCGGCGGGGTCAGCTCATCGACAACGCCTTCCAGATCGCCGAAAACCGCACTACTGGAAACGAACACCACCGGGGGCAGCGGTTGCTGGCGCCCCAATGCCTCCAGCAGGATCAGTGGCGCACGCACAAAGGCCTGCAAATAACCTTCTTCGCTGTACTCTGACGGCGTCATGATAATCACCAGCAGATCCACCGGGTCCGGCGGCAGCATGGCTGCACCTTCGGTGAGATCCTGGCTGTACAGCTCCACCCCGGCAGGCGCCTGGGTGCCGCGACGAATCGCGCTGATGCGATGTCCGCCCGCCATTAATTGTTCGGCCAGGCCAGTGCCCAGGTCACCCAGGCCGGCAATAAGAATGTGAGACATAACGCTCCTTACGGAGCGCCAGACGCTGGATGCCCCATGCCAGACGCAGACCGCACGTCGGGCATTCGGCATCTAGCGTCCGGCGCCTTTAATATGCACAATGGCATTCAATCGATTAAGTGTATCAATGCCATGACACTAACAGAACTACGCTATCTGGTCGCCCTGGCCCGTGAACGCCACTTTGGCCACGCCGCCCAGGCCTGCAACGTCAGCCAACCGACCCTCAGTGCGGCTATTAAAAAGCTGGAAGAACAACTGGGCATGCCCCTGTTCGAGCGGCGCCCCCGCGAAGTGGTCGTCACCCCCCAGGCCGAGCCCATTGTCGCCCAGGCCCAGCGCGTGCTGGAACAGGCTGACCTGCTCTCCCAGATGGCCACGAGCCAACGCGACCAGCTCAGCTCGCCGCTGCGGGTCGGGGCGATCTTTACCGTCGCCCCCTATCTGTTCCCCACCATGGTGCCGCGGGTGCGCGAAGCAGCGCCGGAGATGCCGCTGTTCATCGAAGAAAATTACACCCACGTGCTGCGACGCAAGCTGGAACATGGCGAACTGGACGCTATTATCGTGGCACTGCCCTTTTCCGGTGGCGGTCTGGTACGGGCCCGCATGTACGAGGAATCCTTCTCCGTGCTCCTGCCCGGTGACCATGCCTGGACAGCGCAGAAGAAAATCGCCCCGGAACAGCTACTCGACGAATCCCTGCTACTGCTCGGCGAAGGCCACTGTTTCCGTGACCAGGTGCTGGAGCTGTGCCCGGCTATCGATTCCCAACACCAACGCAACCTGGTGCAGATCGAAGGTGGCTCCCTGGAAACCCTGCGTCATATGGTCGCCGGCGGGCTGGGCATTACCGTGCTACCCAATTCGGCCCTCCATCAGCACGGTTACAACAAGGACACCTTTGCCGTGCGGCCATTTGAAGAGCCGGTGCCCTCACGGACCATCGCCCTGGTCTGGCGCGACAGCTTTCCTCGGCCCAAGGCCATCGAAGTACTGCGCCAGGCGGTGCCCAAGGAAGGATTGTCGGGATAACGATGGGCAGGAAGGTTTCTCCCTGTAGGAGCACCTCTCGAGGTGCGAACCCTACCCAGGCAAGACGCTGGAACCCGATTCGCACCTCGAGAGGTGCTCCTACAGCGGTGTTGCCCAACCATGGCCAGTGACAGCCTCTCCAGCCTCCCCATCACCCGCCTGAAAGGCGTGGGCCCTGCTGCTGCCGAAAGGCTCGCTAAACTGGGCCTGCACAATCTGGAAGATCTGCTTTTCCACCTACCGTTTCGCTACGAAGATCGCACCCGTATTACCCCCATCGGCGGCCTGCGCCCGGAAACCGGCGTCGTCATCGAAGGGCAGGTGATGGCCGCCGATGTGATCTTCGGCCGCCGCCGTTCACTGCTGTGTAAAGTGGCCGACGGCACCGGCATGGTGACGCTACGCTTCTACCATTTCAGCGCCGCCCAGAAGAACAACCTGGAGCGCGGCAGAACCATTCGCGTGTACGGCGAGCCCCGCCCCGGCTCCGCCGGGCTGGAGTTCTACCATCCGGAATACCAGCTGGATTATGCCGACAGCGGCCTGCCGCCACTGGAAAAAGCCCTGACCCCGGTCTATCCCACCACCGATGGCGTCAGCCAGAAAACCCTGCGCAACCTGACCGGCCAGGCGCTACATTACTTGCAGGCACACCCGCCCCAGGAATTGATCCCCGCGCAATTGCTGGATCAGAGCGGATTACCCAGCCTGACCCAGGCGCTCAGCAAGCTGCATAACCCGAACCCGGATGACCCGGTGAACCTGCTGCTGGAAGGCAAGCACCCGGCGGTGAAACGTCTGGTCATGGAAGAAATGGTGGCTCACCAGTTGGGCATGCTGCAAAAACGGGCCGGACAGAAAGCCTTCCATGCCCCGCGGCTCAGCGGGCAAACGCTGTTTGAAAAACTGCAGGCCAGCCTGCCCTTTGCCCTGACCGGGGCGCAGCAGCGCGTCATCGGTGAGCTCATGGGTGACATGGCCAAGCCCCACCCCATGCTACGGCTGGTGCAGGGGGACGTGGGATCGGGCAAAACACTGGTGGCGGCAGCGGCGGCCCTCGCCGCTATCGAATCCGGTTATCAGGTGGCCCTGATGGCACCCACCGAACTGCTGGCAGAGCAACACCGGGACAATTTCCGCCACTGGCTGGCACCGCTGGGCATCGAGGTTCACTGGCTGGCCGGCAGCCTGGGCATCAAAGCCCGTCGGGAAACCAATGCGGCACTGGCTGATGGCAGCGCCCGGATTGTTGTCGGTACCCACGCCCTGTTCCAGGAAGCGGTGCAATTCCACCGGCTCGGGCTCACCATCATTGATGAGCAACACCGTTTCGGCGTGCAGCAACGCCTTTCCCTGCGCGAAAAAGGCCGCTTTGATACCGCCAACGGCAGCCAGGTCCCCCACCAGCTAACGCTCACC
>NZ_LWEZ01001237.1:0-8178 GCF_001634945.1 Alcanivorax sp. HI0044 | reverse complement strand
CCCCATATTGCTGTAGATGTGGGCTGCGGCAGCGGCCAGGCCAGCCGCGGCCTGGAACCTCACTTCCAGCACGTGATCGGCACCGATATCAGTCTCCCGCAACTTCAGGCAGCGCCAGCTTCAGCCTCCGCATTTCTGGCAGCCCAGGCCCATCAACTTCCTCTCCCGGATACCTGTGTGGATCTGATCATCGTCGCCCAGGCCTTTCACTGGTTCGACAAAGCCGCGTTCTTTACCGAGGTTGAGCGCGTTCTGAAACCCGGCGGCGTGCTGGCCCTGATCAGCTATGGCCTGTGCGATGTGGAAGGACTGGAGGGTATGGTCAGGGCATTCCATGATGGCCCACTGGGCCCATGGTGGCCGGCGGAACGGGCCGACGTGGTGGCGGGCTATCCCGACGCGCAGATGGATTGGCCAAGCCTGCGGTTTGCCGAAACCACCATAAAACGGGAATGGTCCGTGGAGGCGTTCATTGGTTATCTGGATACCTGGTCCGCCCTGACGCAGGCCGCCAAGGCAGGGAAGAGCCCACTCGCCCCATTCAGTGACGCGCTGCGAAAACAGTGGGGGCCTTACACACGCACCGTGAACTGGCCACTTCGGGTGCGCGCTTGGCGAAAGCCTGCCCGTTAACAAGGCCACAGCAGCAATAAGGCAAAGCGGGAATCAGGGTGTATCCGGGAAATGCTCAGACAACAGACCCGCCATGCGATCCAGACGTCTGCGTCGTTTCGCCATACCGAAGACGTTGAGTAGCCGGGTTGCCCAGGTCAGCGCCGTTACCAACGTATCGCCACCGCGCCGGGGAATCACATGCACGTGCACATGGGGCACATGCTGATTAGCCTCACGACCATCGTTGACCACCACGTTATGTGCCTTGACGGCAAGGCCAGCGCGCTTCTGCGCCACTATGGTCCGCCGTGCCAGATCCATCAAATGGTGTGTCACGTCAGAATCCAGGCCCTCCAGCAAAGGCGCGTGCTCACGCGGGATCACCAGGCAATGGGCTTCACGGATCGGAAACAGATCCAGAATCACCATGGCCTGCTCATCTTCGTAAACCACACTGGCGGGCAGCGTACCCGCCTGGATCTGGCAGAAAATACACTGGCTCATTGCTGAACCGACAGGGCCGCTTGTTTGCGCCGCTGCCGCCACAGTTCAAACACCGCCACCACCAATGCCACTACCAGCATGGCCAACAGCGGCCCACCAGCACGCCACAGGCTCACATCCTCCTGGGCCAGGCCATCGAACAGACTGACCACCCAGGCCGGCGCCCATTCGTCATGCTGCGGGGAAACGGACCAGGGGGTCAGCAACAGGGCCGTCAACAGGGTTCGCAACGGTACCTTGCCCCATCGTGACAGCGGGCGTGTCAGCCACCACCAGACAAACAATACGCCGATGCTGCCGATCAGGTAGGCGAACCAGCCCCATAGATATGCTTGTGTTGTCACAACTTCTCCTACACGTGTAATTGAACCCACTGCCAGGCCCTTGCCTGGATTCAGTCGATCCAGTGAACAATATGCTCTTCCCAATCGTCTTCCGGCACAAGCTGCTCGGACACCACGCGCCCGGCCACACTGATGCCTGCCTGCTTCACGCTGCCCGCATTTTCGCTAAGCAGCGGGTGCCAGCCGGGTAACGGCTGGCCATGGGCGCGCAAACGATACGCACAAGTGGACGGCAACCAGTCGGTATCCCGGGCAATGGCTTCAGTCACTTGAATACAGTCAGGGACCCGCTGAAAACGCTCCGGATACACCCGACACTGACATTTTTTGCTATCCAGAAAGCGGCAGGCCAAATTGGTAAACGCCAGCTCGCCACTGTCTTCATCTTCCAGTTTGACCAGACAACAGCGGCCACACCCATCGCACAATGCCTCCCACTCACGGGCATTGAGCTCGCTCAGCGGCAGGGTCCAGAACTGCGCACGCAGTGGCCGGGTCACGTCAGGCATCACGCCCGGCCGGTTTATCCGGATGGCCATCGGCCATGAACAGGTCTTCATCCGGCGGCGGCGGCATTTGCAGATAAAAGCCCTGCTCGCGGATTTTACCGATAACCTGCTCCACATCCGCCCGAGCCAGAGGCCGCGCCGGGCTCAGGATCATGTCGGTCACATGTACAGCGTGGCCAAATTGCCCCATCAACACTTCCGGCACGTCTTTCAGGCCTTTCTGGCGATCCACATACAAATACATGCCGCTTTTACGACGGCTCTTGTAGATCGAACAAAACAGTTTACCTTTCAGCACTCCCTCACTCACTTCAGCAACTCCAGCAGAGGTTGAGTGACGATATTGTAACGCCACCCGGTCAACGGCTCCGGCACCTGCTCCGGGTTGCGGATAAGGGCTTCCAGCCAACGCCGACGCATCAGTACATCCGGTTTCATGTCCATTTTTTCTGCAATCACGCCTACCCGGCTGCGCAGGGTCTTGGCCAGTTTCTTCTGGGCCGCATCCGGCGGCCCAGGCAGCGGCTCCGGCGGGGTCTGCCGACGGCCCTCTTCCATCAGTGTCAGTAACGCATCACCATCGCGGCGTATCTGTTTGGGATGGAAACCCAGATCCGCCAACAGCCCCCGATCACTGCGGCTGGCACGGGCCAGATCCAGTAATTGGGCATCTTTGAGCACAAAACTCTTCGGCAGGTTCCGTTCGCGCGCCATCTGGTCTCGCCAGGGCGCCAGAGCCGCCAGCACCGCCAGGCTTTGCCCCTGTAACAGACCGGCGCCTTTCACATTACGCCAGGCGTCCTGCGGCCGGATTTCGCTACGGGCCTGGTTCAGCAAGCGTGCGCACTCTTCTTCCCACCAGCCCCGTCGACCCAGCCCATCGAGCCGCTCGGCGAGGATCCCGGCCACTTCCGGTAGATACTTAACATCATCTTCAGCGTAGTGAAGCTGCTCATCGCTCAATGGACGCTTCAGCCAGTTGGTGCGCGTTGCGCCTTTGGGTAGGTCAACACCCAGCAGCATCTGGACCACTTTCTGGTACCCCCACTGCATATCTTCGCCGCTCAGCGCCGCAGCAATCTGGGTATCTTCGATGGCAGCCGGGTATTGGCCGGTAAAGGTGGCAATGGCTTCCAGATCTTCCGAGCAGGCATGCATGACCAGGGTGTGCTGCTGAAACACCGGAGACAGTGTGGGGCCATCCACCCGGGTGGTATCAATCAGGCGAATTTGTTCACCGTCGTGTACCTGCACCAGCGCCAATTGCGGCCAGAAGGTGCGCTCGCGCATGAATTCCGTGTCCAGATACAGCGGGGTCCCCGCCGTCAGCCCACCTTGCCATTCACTGATTGCCTGATTGTCCTCGCACCAAAGATACGCCATGTTTTCGCCTTATCCGGGAATGAGAAAGCCCTTGAAACGGCTTTCACAGGTCATCGCTGCGCATGAAAAGGGCAAAATGGTCTGCAAAAAAACACACAGGACAGGCCTTGCCGGCAGCGGCAACAGAATTTGCGACGATTATACGGGCTGTGGCGCTCAATTTCCCGGCGCATTTCTGCTACTCTTTGCGCCGCATTGAAATCGCACAGGAATAACGCTAATGAGCACGAAACTGGTACTGGTCCGCCACGGCCAGAGCGTATGGAACAAGGAAAATCGCTTCACCGGCTGGAAAGACGTGGATCTGACCGATCAAGGCCGCGAGGAAGCCCGCACCGCAGGCGAGCTGCTGAAGGAAGCCGGCTTTGAGTTTGATGTGGCTTACACTTCAGTGCTCAAGCGTGCGATCCGCACTCTGTGGAGCATTCTGGACAACATGGACCAGATGTGGATTCCGGTGATCCGTGACTACCGCCTCAATGAACGCCACTACGGTGCCCTGCAGGGCCTGAACAAGGCGGAAACTGCCGCCAAGTACGGGGATGACCAGGTGCATATCTGGCGTCGCAGCTACGATACGCCACCGCCGAAAATGGAGCGCGATGACGAGCGTTATGCCGGCAACTTCCGGGTGTACAAGGACCTGAGCGAAGCGCAGATCCCTCTGTCAGAAAGCCTGAAAGACACAGTCGACCGCTTCGTGCCTTACTTCGAAAGCGACATCAAACCGCAAATCGAAGCCGGCAAACAGGTACTGATCTGCGCCCACGGCAACAGCCTGCGCGCGCTGGTGAAATACCTGGGTGACATTTCCGACGAGGAAATCGTCAAGCTCAACATCCCCACCGGCGTGCCGATGGTCTACGAGCTGGACGACAACCTGAAGCCCATCAAGAACTACTACCTGGGCGACGCAGAAGCGGCTGCAAAAGCAGCGGAAGCGGTGGCCAATCAAGGTAAGGCGTAAAAAGAGACTCAACAGGCTCCACGCGGCACGCCACAACGCGTACCACCGCAACGCTTGCTGTTAACGAAGAGGCCGCGCCCCTGCTTGGGGTGCGGCCTCTTGCGTTCATGGGATTTGCTGGGCGGCTGACGCCAAAAGCCTGACGCACCAAGCCCCGCCAGAAACCTGCATCACTGCGCGCCTGCCTGGCCTTGCAGGTAATCCTGCCGGCCTGCCTCCCAGGCGGAGCCCAGCACGGCATCGTGATACGGGTTGTCCCCTGCCCACCCTGCATACAAGCGGCCGCGTTCATAGGCCATCTCCACGGTATCCTGTTCCGATGCTTCCGGTGCTCGCCAGCGGGCCAGCCAGCGGGTGACCAGCCCCTTCACATCATTGGATATCACCAACAGGCTGGGCACTAACAACAAGCTCACCAGGGTGGCAAACAGCACCCCGAAGGCCAGCGAGACAGCCATGGGAATCAGGAAGCGGGCTTGCACGCTGGTTTCCAGCATCAGCGGTGCGACACCGGCAAAGGTGGTGATGGACGTCAACATCACTGGCCGCAACCGCCCGCTCACACCACGAATCACCGCATCGCGCAACGACGCGCCTTTTTCCCGCAGGTCGTTGATGGCATCGAGCAATACCAGGTTGTCATTCACCACCACGCCGCTCACCGCGATGATTCCCACCAGCGACCACAGTGTCACGCTGTAACCCAGCAGAAAATGCCCCATAAAGGCCCCCACCAGGCCAAACGGAATCGCCGCCATCACCAGCAAGGGCTGACCATAACCGCCGAACAGAATGGTGAGCAGGAAGAAGATTGCGGCCAATGCAATCAGATAGCTTATCGATAGGTGTGACAGGAAGTCCTTGATCGCCGCCTGCTTGCCCGCCACCGTCCAGCCGGCTTTATCGTCAGCGGCCATCATCGGATCCAGCAGCGCCTTGCGCAGCTCCGCCATCACCAGAGCCGGGGACGTGGCATGCTCATCCACAAAGGCACTCACCGTGGCGCTGCGGCGCCCATCGTAATGGCTGATCATGGCTGGCGCCTGGCGACGCGATAGCGAGGCCACGGCGGCGAGCACGGTCATTTCACCGTCGGCCAGTTGCACCGGCATCCGTTCCAGGTCGGTAATCTGGCGGCTGTCGGCCTGGGCCAGCCGCAGCATCACCGGCACCTCCTGGTCCTGCTCGAACCAGCGGTCCAGTTCGATGCCGTGGAACGCATTGCGCACCTGCGCCCCCACTTGCTCGGCCCGCAAACCGGCTCGCTCCCCTTCTTCACGCAGGTTGATATCCACGATAGTTCGCTGGGCATGCAGATTATTGGCCACCTCATGAACCCCCTCCATGCGCGTCAACGCCAACGCCGCCTGTTCACTCATACGCTGCAACGTAGCCAGATCCGGGTGGAACAAATTGATATGAATGTCCGGCTTCACCTGCATCAGGCTGGCATGGAACTTCACCGATAACGCATCGGCGATCACCCCGTGCTGGTCACGCCAACGCCGTGCGATTTCCCGCGGCGGCATGGCGCTGGTATCACCGCTGATCGCCAGGGTCACCCGAACCCGATATCGCGCACCGGGATCACGGGCGTTGGAGGTTTTCTGGCGCACGCCCTGTTCGGCAAACACCGCATCGATGTGGATCGGTGCCTCGGCTTGATCACCCTCAACGCCCTCTGCCAGCTGACGAGCCAGGGTATGAGCGGAGTCTTCCAGCTCGCGCACTTCCCGGGCCAGGCGCAGGTCGCCGGTGCCTTGGGGAAACACTACTTCCGCCATCACCCGATCCCCTTCTACCCGGGAAAACAGCACCATGGTCAGCCAGCCGCTGTTGACCAGCGCACAGCAGAAAATAAACAGGCCCACGAACACCACCACCAGCACATAGCGCCAATGCAGGCAGCGCCGCAGAATGGGCCGGGCGCGCCGGTCCAGCCAGCGCTCCAGACCATCGTTCAGGCGCGTGGCCAGCTGTTCGGATTTCAGCCACAGCCCCCGCGCCGGGCGATCGTGGCTCAAGTGGGCCGGCAAAATCCACAGGGACTCCACCAGCGACAGCAGCAAGATGGTGATTGAGACGATGGGGATAACCCGCATCAATGCCCCTTCCGGCCCCGGCAGAAACAACAAGGGAGCAAAGGCAAAAAGCGTGGTCATCACCGCAAACAAAATCGGTTTCGCCACCCGTTGCGCCCCACTGATAGCGGCTTGCCCTCCGGTCAGCCCCTGGCGGCGTTGGTGGTCAATGCTTTCGCCCACGATCACCGCATCATCCACCACAATCCCCAGCACCAGAATAAAGGCGAACAGGGAGATGGTGTTGAAGGACTCACCCAGCAACGGCAGCATGGCGCAGGCGCCGAGCATGCACACGGGAATCCCCAGTGCCACCCAGCCCGCCAGCCGCAGGGTCAGGAAAATGGCCAGCATGAGCGTCAGCAGTACCAGGCCTTGCAAGGCGTTACGCCAAAGCAGGTTGGAGCGCTCACTGAACTGGCGGGCATCATCACTCCACACCTGCAACCCGACACCGGGGGGCAAGTCCGCCTCAGCCAGGTAGTTACGCACCGCTCCGGCCACATCCAGCACGTTCTGATCGCCTACCCGATACACATCCAGCGCCACCGCCGGTTTGCCATCCAGCCAGGCGGCCTGGGTGTCCCGGGAAAAGCCGTCCTGCACCTGGGCCACATCGCCCAGTTTCAACAAGTCGCCCTGGTCCGACTGTCGGATCACCAGCTGCTCATAAGCACGGGCATCACCGGGCTGTTCGCCGGTCTGCAGCAGCCAGTCACCCTTGTCGCTGCGCAGCACACCACCGGCGATGCGCTGCACGCTCTGGCTGGCTGCAGCCGCAATGCCATCCAGCGTCAGCTCGTAGCGATACAGGTCATCCCGGGAAACCAGCAGCGCCATTTCCCGTTCCGGCAGGTTTTCAATATCCACGCTGGAAATAGCATCACGGTTGAGAAGTTGCCGGCGAACCCGGTTGCCCAGCTGGTACAAGTCCGTGCGTGACAAGGAGCCACTGAGCAACAACCGCACCACCCGGTTACGCACAATCAGCTCCTGCACTCGCGGGCGGGCGGCTCCCTTGGGCAGGTTATCCAGAGCATCCAGGCGCGTGCGGATCTGCTCCAGCACATCGCCCGTGTCATGCCCTTCCAGCACATCCAGCTGCACGCTGCATAACCCCTCACGGGATTCGCTGATCAGCTCGGTACCGCCCTCCACATCGTCCACCGCGGTTTCCACCGGCGTACAGACCAGTGATTCCACGGTTTCCGGGGTGGCCTGGGGGTACGCCACATAAATGCCGATGCGGTCCAGCGGCACATTGGGCAGGGTTTCCTGACGGGTATGGGGAATAGCCAGCAGCCCTGCCAGCAGCAGGGTCATCATCAACAGGTTGGCAACCGCCCCATTTCTGGCGAACCAGGCAATGGAACGATTCATGGATGTCCCTCACCACGGTTTTCGCTGTTATGGGCCAGACCAGTCTGGGCCGGACGCGGATCGATACGCATGCCTTCCAGCAGTTGCAGGTCCCCGGCCAACACCACCGAGGTCGCGCTGTTAACCCCATCGTGGAGGTAGAGGTTGTCACTGTCCTGATGCAGTATCGCCACCTGCTGACGGCGCAAGCGCTGGTCGTCGTCCAGCACCCAGACAGACTGGTCACCGGCCTGGGCAGAACGGGGCAGCACCGCCACCGCTGGCGTCGCGGCACCGCGCAGTTCCGCCTGCACCAGCACACCGGGTTCCAGCGGTAATGACTGACCGTCGTTGGCAACCTGCACGATCAGGTACATCATCTGGTTGCGGTTCAGCCCCCCTTCACGGCGCACCAC
>NZ_LWEZ01001236.1:0-932 GCF_001634945.1 Alcanivorax sp. HI0044 | reverse complement strand
GAATGCCTTCTTCTTCAAGGATCTCCACGGCACGGATGCCTTCCCAGCTGGCCGCTACCTTGATCAGAATGCGGCTCGGGTCCACGTCCAGTTCCCGGTAGATCGCCATCAGTCGACGGCCTTTTTCCACGGTGGCGCGGGTGTCGAAAGACAGGCGCGCATCGACTTCGCTGGATACCAGGCCGGGCACGCGTTCCAGGATGGCCTGGCCGGCCAGGCAGGCATAGGTATCGGTGAGCCAGTCCATTTCGCCCTGGTGGCCCAGGGTGCGGCACAGATCAGCGGCCTGCTGTAACAGGTCCCGGTAACGCTCGTCGCGGGCAGCGGCCAGTAGCAGAGAGGGATTGGTGGTGGCGTCCTCGGGTTGCAGTTGGGCGATCATTTCCAGGTCACCGGTGTCGGCAACTAACGATGTCCATTGAGCGAGCTGTTCGCGTTTGTTCACGGTATCCGTTCCTTTCAGTGTCATGGCGGGGCACGGTACTGGGCCGCCATGACAGAATTATTTTTTCACCACAGAGGTCGCAGAGTACACAGCGGTAAATCGGGGGTGTGGGAAACCATGCTTGCATGGTGAAGAGGCGGGCACGGCCGGCATTCGCTATGCAAGCATAGCTTCCCACAAAAACAGAGTGTGCTATCCGGCTTGTTGGCTCTGTGAACTCTGTGGTGAAAGACTTTTACAGCCTAAGGCAGTTGTGCCAAGGCGTCCATGAGCACTTGTGGTGTCGTCTCCGGTTTGTGCATGTTTTCGCTGAGGTGGCGGCGGAAACGACGGGCACCGGGTTGGCCCTGAAACAGGTTAAGGATATGTCGCAGCGAGTGTTTGGGCGCGTGGCCCAGGGCGTAACGGCGTTCCACATAGGGGAGGAACTGCTCGGCAACCGCCTTGCGGCTGGGAATGGCGTGGTCGTCGCCAAACACCACCCGGT
>NZ_LWEZ01001235.1:0-6472 GCF_001634945.1 Alcanivorax sp. HI0044 | reverse complement strand
GGGCCAAAACTGGGGCCGGTTTGCCGTCAATACCACGCTAGGCATTGGTGGCTTGTTTGATGTGGCCAGCAAGGTGGATCTGGAGAAGCGCAATACTGACCTGGGCCTGACGTTTGCCCGCTGGGGTGTGCCGGAAGGCCCGTTCATGATGCTGCCGTTCTTTGGGCCATCCACAGGGCGGGATGCTGCGGCTATCCTGCCGGAAGACTACATGCGCCTGCGTCACTATATCCCCCATGACCTGACCCGCCACAGTTTTACCGCCGTGTATGTGGTCGACTTGCGGGCTGACTTGCTGGATCTGGAACGCAATATCGTTGGCGACCGCTATACCTTCCTGCGTAATGCCTATCTGCAACGCCGTCGCTTTGAAAGCGGTGACCGGCCGTCGTTGCGTTTTCCCGAGATTGAAGCGCGGGATTCGGAACTCGATGACGAGTACGAAGACGATGGCTGGTGAAGAGAGAGTTGGCAGTTGATAGTGGACAGTTGACAGCTACGCGCGCAGGGTTTTCTGTTTCCCCATTTTATGAGGCCGCGTCCATAGCAGGGGCACGGCCTCATCGCTTTAAAGTAAAGACGAAATCCAGATCGCGAGCTGTCAGCGCTCAACTGTCAATTTTCAACTGCTTTTAGTTTGGCGCGGATGTAGTCGCCGTGGGAGACGTAGAGCAGGTCGCTGACTCGACGAATCAGGTGTTCTTCGTGCACATCGGCCTTGCCGTCGGCGGCCGCCATGGCCCACATCTCCTCAATCAGCGTGACGCGCTGCTCCGGCCCCCAGTGCTCGCGTAGCGGCAGGGTGAACTCGAACAGGTCGGTGGCCTGATCCACCCGGCTTTCCAGCTCGGCTACGATATCCTGCATTTCCTGGGCATCCAGCTGCCAGTGTTGCTCCACGGCAGCGATCAGGCGTTGGGTTTCTGCCTGATCCACCGTGCCATCGGTGCGGGCTACCTCGAACAGCAGGGCAGCAGCAGCACGATGCAGATCGTGTTCAGAGTATTGTGGTGCTTCGCTTTCAGGACGAAACAGTCTATTCAGCCAGTTCAAATAACACCCTCGTCAATCAGTAAGGTTTCCAGTGCCTGCTGATCCTTGGCAAAGCGGCGAATACCATCGGCGAGCAAGTCGCTGGCCATGGCATCATCGTTGAGCTGCCAACGGAATGCGGCTTCGTTCACCGGTGTCCAGTCGTCTTGCGGGGCCACCAGTTCAGGGTCCAGTACCCGGGTAAGACCGCCGTTATCGCCAGCCAGTTCCTCAAGCAGCGCCGGGCTGAGGGTGAGCTTGTCGCAGCCGGCCAGCGCTTCGATTTGCCCGGCGTTGCGAAAGCTGGCTCCCATTACAATGGTGTCCAGACCGCGGGCCTTGAAGGTGGCGAAGATCTCGCGCACGGATAGCACGCCCGGGTCCTGCTCCGGGGTTTCGATGGGCATGCCATTTTTGCGGTGCCAGTCGAAAATGCGGCCCACAAACGGCGAGATTAGAGTCGCGCCGGCTTCGGCGGCGGCCAGGGCCTGGGTCTGGTTGAACACCAGCGTCACATTACAGCGAATGCCTTCTTCTTCAAGGATCTCCACGGCACGGATGCCTTCCCAGCTGGCCGCTACCTTGATCAGAATGCGGCTCGGGTCCACGTCCAGTTCCCGGTAGATCGCCATCAGTCGACGGCCTTTTTCCACGGTGGCGCGGGTGTCGAAAGACAGGCGCGCATCGACTTCGCTGGATACCAGGCCGGGCACGCGTTCCAGGATGGCCTGGCCGGCCAGGCAGGCATAGGTATCGGTGAGCCAGTCCATTTCGCCCTGGTGGCCCAGGGTGCGGCACAGATCAGCGGCCTGCTGTAACAGGTCCCGGTAACGCTCGTCGCGGGCAGCGGCCAGTAGCAGAGAGGGATTGGTGGTGGCGTCCTCGGGTTGCAGTTGGGCGATCATTTCCAGGTCACCGGTGTCGGCAACTAACGATGTCCATTGAGCGAGCTGTTCGCGTTTGTTCACGGTATCCGTTCCTTTCAGTGTCATGGCGGGGCACGGTACTGGGCCGCCATGACAGAATTATTTTTTCACCACAGAGGTCGCAGAGTACACAGCGGTAAATCGGGGGTGTGGGAAACCATGCTTGCATGGTGAAGAGGCGGGCACGGCCGGCATTCGCTATGCAAGCATAGCTTCCCACAAAAACAGAGTGTGCTATCCGGCTTGTTGGCTCTGTGAACTCTGTGGTGAAAGACTTTTACAGCCTAAGGCAGTTGTGCCAAGGCGTCCATGAGCACTTGTGGTGTCGTCTCCGGTTTGTGCATGTTTTCGCTGAGGTGGCGGCGGAAACGACGGGCACCGGGTTGGCCCTGAAACAGGTTAAGGATATGTCGCAGCGAGTGTTTGGGCGCGTGGCCCAGGGCGTAACGGCGTTCCACATAGGGGAGGAACTGCTCGGCAACCGCCTTGCGGCTGGGAATGGCGTGGTCGTCGCCAAACACCACCCGGTCTGCCTCGGCCAGGAAGTAGGGGTTCTGGTAGGCCTCGCGACCGATCATGACGCCATCCACTTCCCCCATGTGTTCGTGCACCTGATCCAGGGTCTTAACGCCGCCGTTAAGGATGATTTCGATGTGCGGAAAGGCCTGTTTGATGGCATAGGCGCGCTGATAGATCAGCGGCGGGATATCCCGATTTTCCTTGGGGGACAGGCCGGAAAGGATCGCCTTGCGGGCATGGATGGTCAGGCTGGTGCAGCCAGCGGCTTCCATGCGGCCCACAAACCGGTACAGGAAATCATAGTCATCCTGGTCATCGATGCCGATACGGGTTTTCACCGTCACCGGTACGCGGACCGCCGCCTGCATGGCTTCGACACAGCGCGCCACCAGATCCGGCTCGGCCATCAGAATCGCGCCGATTTTGCCCTGCTGAACCCGGTCGGATGGGCAGCCCACATTCAGATTGATCTCGTCATAGCCGTAGTCTCCGGCGATGCGTGCCGCTTCGGCCAGTTGCTGTGGGTCGCTGCCTCCCAGTTGCAGGGCCACCGGGTGTTCCTCGTCGTTGAAGCTCAAGAAACGGTCACGGTCACCGTGCAGGATAGCCTGGGCCACCACCATTTCGGTGTACAGCAGCGTATGGCGGGTGATCAGGCGGGCCAGAAACCGGTAGTCCCGTGTAGTCCAGTCCATCATCGGGGCGACGCTCAGGCGGCGGTCCAGTGTACGGGCTGCGGTGTGGGCGGTGGGGTCGGTCATTAACACGGTATCGGGCATATGATTGGAGGCCTTCACGACGGCCGCGGTGGCGGTAACACAGGGGCGATTATCGCATGTTGCGCCGACCGGGCGTAGTGGTGAGGTGCTGCTGATGTGATGAGCCGGCCGGGGCTGCCTGTAATTGCCGGGGGCGTTCTGCTAGAATCCGCGCATTTCCTCACTACTCCGGGTGTTCATAATGACCCAAACACGGCTGAGTCCGCCCTAGGGAACATCTAAAAAACTCCTTGCGTGCTCAGCGAGACCTGAAGCGTGCAGCTGTTGTGTTTTGTCTCAACGGACAGGGTGGTTCCCTTTCCTAGAGGCAAGGCGCAGCAGATGGGCGCTTCAGGCCTCGCCCTTTGGGTCTTTCAGGCTGGCCCACACTCGTTGTTGCAATTTCTCGATGGATCGACATATCTCGATCCCCCTTGAGGGGACACCTTCAAAATTGCGCCTAGATTGTGAACCAGCCTGAAAGACTGAGCATGTAAGGAGTTTTTTAGAGGTTCCCTGGCGCCCTCCCTACATGGCTTTGCCGTGCGGTGCCTGTTGGCGCCGTTCTTCGTATTTTATTGCTGCCGCTGCGCAGCCTTTGCTTGTTATTTCCAAACACAGGATTGAAATCCATGCTTCGAACGATTCAGCAGGACTGGTTCAGTAACGTCCGTGGCGACTTGCTGGCAGGGGCCGTTGTGGCGCTTGCGTTGATCCCGGAGGCGATTGCCTTCTCCATCATTGCCGGCGTGGACCCGAAAGTGGGTTTGTATGCCTCTTTCTGTATTGCCGTGGTGACGGCCTTCTTCGGCGGGCGCCCGGGGATGATTTCTGCAGCCACTGGCGCCATGGCGCTGGTGATGGTGACGCTGGTGGCCGACCACGGCTTGCAATACCTGCTGGCAGCCACGGTGCTCACTGGCGCACTGCAGATCATCGCGGGGTTCCTCAAACTCGGTAACCTGATGCGATTTGTGTCGCGTTCTGTGGTCACCGGGTTTGTGAATGCGTTGGCCATTCTTATTTTCATGGCGCAGTTGCCGGAGTTGGTGAACGTGACCTGGCATGTTTACGCCATGGTGGCCGCAGGTCTGGGGATTATCTATCTGCTGCCCTTGCTGACCACGGCGGTGCCGTCGCCGCTGGTCTGCATCGTGGTGATTACCGGTGTGGCGATGTATTTGGGGCTTGATGTACCCACTGTGGGGGATAAGGGGGAGCTGCCAGACAGTCTGCCGATCTTTTTGCTGCCGGATATTCCGCTGAATCTGGAAACCCTGAAGATCATCCTGCCGTATTCCCTGGCGTTGGCTGTGGTTGGCCTGCTGGAATCCATGATGACGGCTACCATTGTTGATGACCTGACCGACACTGACAGTAACAAGAACCGGGAATGCAAAGGCCAGGGCGTGGCCAATATCGCGTCCGGTTTCCTGGGTGGGATGGCCGGTTGCGCCATGATTGGCCAGTCGGTGATCAACGTGAAATCCGGTGGACGCAAGCGGTTGTCGACTCTGTTTGCCGGCTGTTTCCTGTTGGTGCTGGTGGTGTTCCTGGGCAAATGGGTGTCCCAGATTCCCATGGGTGCGTTGGTGGCTGTGATGATCATGGTGTCCATCGGTACTTTTAGTTGGGAATCCATTACCAATATGGCAAAACATCCGGCCAGCAGTACCGTAGTCATGCTGGCCACCGTTACGGCCACGGTGGCGACCCACAATCTGGCCATTGGTGTGGGGATCGGGGTCGTGCTGAGCGCGCTGTTTTACGCCAACAAGGTGGGGCGTATTTTCTACGTTAACGCTACGGAAAGTGCGGAAGACGGGCACCGGGTCTACGACGTGGTCGGGCAGGTGTTTTTTACCTCCTCCGACCAGTTGATTGCTTCGTTTGACTTCAAGGAAGCCATCGATAAAGTCACTATTGATGTTCACCGTGCCCACTTCTGGGATATCACTGCTATCGGCGCCTTGGACAAGGTAGTGATCAAGTTCCGCCGCGAAGGCACCGAAGTGGATATCGTCGGCCTCAACGAAGCCAGTGCTACGCTGGTGGACAAATTCGGTGTGCATGACAAGCCCGCTGCCGTTGAAAAAATGATGGGCGGCCACTAAGCGTCGCAAGCAATTGCCGCATTAAGCGTCAAAGGAGAACGACAATGACTAACGTCATCGCCTGTATCGACGGCTCCAAAGCTGCAACGGCTGTTTGTGACTACGCTGCCTGGGCGTCACAGCGCCTGAGTGCGCCGCTGATCTTGTTGCATGTACTGGACCATTCGCGCTACCCGGTCAGTGCTGATTTCAGCGGTAATCTGGCGCTGGGTGGCCGCGAGCATTTGATGGAAGAGTTGGCGGATCTGGATGCCAAACGTAATCGTCTGGCTCTGGAGCAAGGCAAGATGATGCTGGAAGCGGCAGCTCAGCGTGCCAGCGAAGCAGGCATTAGCGAACCGCAACAGCGTCAACGTCACGGTGACCTGGTGGATACGCTTGCCGAACTGGAAGAAGGCATGCGTTTGCTGGTGATCGGCAAGCAAGGCGAAGAGCACGAGGGTATTGGCGCTCAGGTGGGAGACAATGTGGAGCGTGTGATCCGCGCTCTGCATCGTCCAATCCTGGTGACGGTAGGGGAGTTTCAGGCACCGAAAACCATCATGCTCGCATTCGACGGCAGCGCTACCTCGCGCAAGGGCGTGAGCATGCTGGCTGACAGCCCGCTGTTTCAGGGGCTGGATTGTCATCTGGTGACGGTTGGCAATAACCATGAGGGGCTTGATGAGGCGGCTCGGCAGCTCGAACAATCCGGGCATAACGTGCAAACGGCTACGCTTGAGGGTGAGGTGGAGCCTGCCTTGCACCAGTACCAGCAGAGCCACAACGTGGACCTGGTGGTGATGGGTGCCTATGGCCACTCCCGCATCCGCGAATTCTTTGTGGGCAGCACCACTAACAAGATGATCCGGGAAGCGAAGGTGCCGCACCTGTTGCTGCGGTAAGTTTTACTGACCATCCAGGCGCAACACGCTGTTTGTTGGAGACCACAAAAAACGCGGGCCTGTCTTTGCCTGTTGGCGCTGACAGAGCCCGCGTTTTTTATGTGGAATGCGTCCGTGCAGCGCTTTTATTCCACCGTGATGGTGATCTTCTCGGACATGACCGGTGGCTCATGGGGAACATGGCGATAATCGCCCAGCAGTAGTTGCAGGGTATGGGTGCCCGGCTCCAGTTCCAGCTC
>NZ_LWEZ01001234.1:0-7572 GCF_001634945.1 Alcanivorax sp. HI0044 | reverse complement strand
CCGAAGCCGTGGGCCGTGGCCTGGCGGAGCTGGGGGTGCAGTTCCATTTTGGCCCGCTGGCCAAGGCGGTACACCACGGCGAAAACGGTCAACTGGTCACCGAGCTGTCCGACGGCAGCAAACTGGAGTCCGACGTGGTGCTCTCGGCCATCGGCCTGCGCCCGCGTATTGGCATGGCCAAGGAAGCCGGCCTGGACACCAACCGTGGCATCCTCACCGACAAGACCTTGCGTACCAGCGCGGACGACATCTATGCGCTGGGTGACTGCGCCGAAGTACAGGGTCATGTGCTGCCCTACGTCCTGCCGCTGATGGCCTCCGCCCGTGCCCTGGCGAAAACCCTGGCCGGCGATACCACTGAAGTCAGCTACGGCGTCATGCCGGTGACCATCAAGACCCCGGCGTGCCCGGTGGTGGTCTGCCCTGCTGCGGACGGCAGCGAAGGCGATTGGGAAGTGGAAGCGGATGGCAACACCGTACAAGCCCTGTTCCGTGGCAAGGACGGCAGCCTGCTGGGCTACGCCCTCACCGGTGAAGCGGTGAAAGAGAAGATGAAGCTCAACAAGGAACTGCCGGCAGTCATGCCGTAGGGACGCAACAGGCTTCACGTATCACACCGGTGGTGCGTGTAGCATGTGGCGTGTTGCTGATTTGATTAAGGACGGCCCATGAAGTTTTCACTGGTTTTGCTGGTGCTCGGTTGGCGGCTGCGCTGGCTGGCGTCGCGTAACGCTGGCTTTCAAAAGCAACTGGAGAACCGCAATGTGGTGATGCAGTGGCGGACTTTCGCGGGCAAGCCGGCGCGCAGTTTTCATTTTATGCCCGGCAAGGTGGTATCCAAGGCCGGCATTCACAGTGAGCCCACCGTGACCCTGAACTTCAAGAACGCCAGCTACGCTTTTGCCACTCTGCAACAGGCGGGCAAGAACCAGATGGCCTTTATGGAAGGCATGCAGGCCGGTGATATCAAGATCGAAGGTGATCCTGGTCAGTTGATGTGGTTTATGACCCTGATGAAATTCATCATGCCCGGTGGCAAAAAGTAGGCTTCGCCGCTGGACGCCTGACGCCGGACGCTCAAAACCACAACCGGATTAACCACAGAGGCCACAGAGAGCACAGAGGAAAGACCTTTCTTCTTGGTGATCGCTGTGGCCTCTGCGCGTAAAACGCCTTACTCTGTCAGCACTTTACTCTGCATATCGAAGGATTACCCATGCAGATGGTTCAACGTGCCTTTGCTTTCTGTGCGGCCCTGTTGCTGGCGGCCTGCGCCACTACCACCGAAACCAATTCCACCTGGCAAACCAAAACCGGCGAAGCTCGGCCGAGCTTTGCGCACCTGTATGTGCTGGTGTTGTCAGAAAATGCAGTGGCCTCTGCGGCGGTGGAACAGCAAGTGAAGAAGAGTCTGGCCAAGCGCAATGTGGAGGCTACCCTGGCTAGCGCCACCCTGCCCGCCGCTAACCAGCAGGCGGCGGATTTTCGCAGCAAGGTGGAGCAGGCGGTGAAAGAGAGCGGCTCCGATGGCGTCATGGTGATCACGCTGTTGAAGAGCCAGGAGCGTGACGAATACATGCCGCCCACGGTGGATTACCTGCCCATGGCATCGGCGCCCATGTACCTGGGTTACGGCCCCTATGTGGGTTACAGCTACAGCGCGGTATACCAGCCCGGCTACTACCAGAATGCCACTGATTACTACCTGCAGACCCAGCTTTATAACGTCGAGACAGAAAAGCCGGTGTGGCAGGCCCAGTCCCGCAGCATGAACCCCTATAACCTGAAAAGCGGTGCGGAAGGTTACGCCAAGAGCGTAGTCGGCAAGCTCGACCGTGATGGTGCCCTGAAACGCTGATTCTGCCGGGGCCGGGCAGTTTCCTGCCCGGCCTGGCTATTCCCTCTTCTTTTCCCTTTCTGCCAATCTCTGCTTTCCGATTCCCGTTCAGCTTCCCGGCTCTGACCGTTGGTCTCTCTTGGTGATGCTACCTCGTTTGGGGCTATGGCGATCTTTATGCCGGGGGGTATGATTAAGCGGACTCGCGAGTTTGCATGGGCCAGGGGGGCCTGCTGAGGCCGGAGGGGAAAGGCATGCATTCAACCATGAAAACGTTGCTCGAGCAGATGCGCATCACCGAGATGGAAATCGATGGGCGCAAGCGTCTGCTGGAGTTCGATAATCAGGATGTGGCCGCGCTACTGCAGTGTCGCACCCATGTGGAAAACCGTCTGGATGATATCGTGGAAACCTTCTACGGCATCCAGACCAGCAACCCGGATATTGCCTCCCTGATCGGCGATGCCGACACCCTGGAGCGGCTGGAGAACGCCCAGCGCCGCTACATCATGGATCTGTTTGCCGGCGTTTACGATCTGGAATACACCAACAACCGCTTGCGTATCGGCCTGGTGCACAAGCGCATTGGTGTGGAGCCAAAATTCTACCTGTCCGCGGTGTATCTGCTGCACAGCCTGCTGGTAAAGAATATTACCGATGCCATGGGGACCAGTGCCGAGCGCGACCGGGCGTTACTGGCGCTGGACAAGCTGATCTATTTTGATGTCACCCTGGTATTTGAAACCTACATCTTGAGCCTGGTATCGGAAATCGAGGCGGTGAAGAATCGCACCGAAGAGTATGCCAAGGCGCTGGAAGAAACGGTGGCCATGCGCAATGGCCAGCTACGCACCGATGCCCTCACTGGCCTGACAACCCGCCGCTATCTGCTGGAAGCGCTGCATCGTACGCTGAAAGCGGCGCAGCGCCGCAAGGAGCCGGTGGCCCTGATTTTCGTGGACGTGGACGATTTCAAGGGGATCAATGATCTGCGCGGCCATGCCTACGGTGACCGGGTGCTGACCGAGCTCGGCAAGGTGCTGCAGGAAACCGCCAGGGGGGAAGACACCTGCGTGCGCTACGGCGGCGATGAGTTTTGTGTGGTGCTGGCCAATAGCACCGAGGAGCAGGCTGAGCTCGCGTATTGCCAGCGCATACGGCGGTTACTGGCCGAGCGGTTGCCGGAGGTCAGCGTCAGCATGGGAGTGGTGCAGACCGGCCCTGAACATTTTGAAGACGCGGATGTGTTGTTGCGTTCCGCTGACCGGCGCATGTACCAGAACAAGCCTGGCCGGGACCATCGCGATATTAATGACCCGGATTGACGCGCCGGCGCCACAGCACCCAGCCCATGAAGGCGCCACGGGTGGCCATGAAGCCATTCATGGTTAACCACAAGCCATGGTTTCCCCAGCTGCGGGTGCACAGCCAGAGCAAGAAGAACATGACCACCGACGCCAGCATGGTGTTGCGCATGGCAGCGCCCCAGGTGGCGCCCACAAAAATGCCATCCAGCCAGAACCCGGCGCTGGCGGTAAGTGGCAGTAATAGCATCCAGGGCAGGTAAGTGACGGCGGTGTCGCGGATCGAAGGCAGGTCGGTCAGCAGGTGAATCAGTGGTGCGCCTCCCAGGGCAAAAGCCAGCAGCGCCAACACGGCGCAGGCCACAGTCCAGCGCCCGGTCGCCTGCACGGCTGCCCGGAAGGCCCGCGGGTCCTGCTGGCCATGGGCCTCGCCAACCAGCGCCTCGGCGGCATTGGCAAAGCCATCCAGCAGGTTGCTCAGCAATAACAGAAAGGTAATCAGCACGGCGTTGGCCGCCAGCGTCGCATCACCAAGCCGGGCGCCCTGGGCGGTGAAGAAAAAGAAACAGGTGAGTAGCGCCAGGCTGCGGATAAAGATATCCCGGTTTACCGCCATCAAGGCCAGAATCGCCGACGGCTGCCACAGGGTTTCCCGGTTGGCAGGTGGGCGCAGGGCAGCGCGCAGCCAGAACAGCCCGCCGGCCAGGCCCACATATTCGGCACAGGCGCTGGCGATAGCCACGCCGCGCACATCCAGATGCCAGACCTGCACCAGCAGCACATCCAGCAGCGCATTGGTGCTGTGCATCAGCACGGTCATTTTTAAAGGGACGCGGGTGTTGTGGGTGCCGATGGCGAAGCCGATCAGGGCAAAGTTGGCCAGCGCGGCGGGGGCGCCAAGAATGCGGATATTGATGTAATCCTGCGCCAGGTGTTGCACGGCGTCACTGCCTCCCAGTAACCACAGGCCGGTATCACGCAGCAGTGGTGACAACAGAATCAGGCCGAGCCCGAGCAACGTGGATAACAACAAGCCACGCAGTAACACCACCCGGGTGTCCCGTTCCCCGCCCCGCGCCTGCGAGGCAAACCCGGTGGTGCCCATGCGCAGGAAGTTGAAGGAGAAATACAGGAACATGAAGAAGTTGCTGCCCAGCGCCACCGCCGCCAGGTAGCGCGGGTGCGCCAGGTGCCCCACCACCGCCGTATCCACCAGCCCCAGCAGTGGCGCGGTCAGGTTCGACAGCAACAACGGCCAGGCCAGCATCCAGATGCGTTGGTTAAGGGTCAGATTCATTCGGGTCACTTCTACAATCTGTCTACGGAGCCGCTGTAGGAGTGCCTCTTGAGGCGCGAACCGCGTGCAAACGCGGAAATGGCCCGTAGGGCGATCAGGAGTCTCAGGGCTCGACAGGTTTCAGAAACATGGCTGACAGCCAATCAACATGATCGCCTCGCCAAGGCTCGGGTTCGCACCTCAAGAGGTACTCCTACATAAGAATACTCATGAACTCCGCCGTAGCAGCGTCAGCACAAACAAACTGCTGGCGGCCACCACGATAGACGGCCCCACCGGGGTATTGGCGAACCAGCTCACCGCCAGCCCGGCCAGCACCGACCCGGTGCCCAACACGCTGGCCACCGCAGCCATCTGCGCCGGGGTGTGGGTCAGCCGGCGGGCGCTGGCAGCGGGAATCACCAGTAACGAGGTGATCAGCAGCACGCCCACGGTACGAATAGCGCCGGCAATCAGCAGGGCCAGCAACAGCATCAGCAATAATCGGGTGCGCTGTACGGCGATGCCTTCTACCTGGGCCAGCTCTTCGTTGACGGTAATGCTCAGCAGCGCCCGCCACTGCCACAGCATCAGCAGCAAGATGACGATGGCGCCCACCCACAGGCCGATCACGTCCTGCCAGCCCACGGCCAGCAGATCCCCGAACAGATAGGCGAACAGATCCACCTGGATGCCGGTTTGCAGGCTAATGGCAATAACCCCCAACGCCAGGGTGGTGTGGGCGACAATGCCCAGCAGGGTGTCACCGGCCAGCTGCCGTTGCCGTTGCAAGGCACTCAGCGCCGCGGCCAGGCCCAGACACACGGCCACCACCGCCACGTACAGGCTGATATCCAGCGCCAGCCCCAGCGCGGCGCCCAGCAGGGCGCCGTGGGCCAGGGTGTCGCCGAAGAAGGCCATGCGTCGCCACACCACAAAGGCGCCCATGGGGCCGGATACCAGAGCCACGGCGAGCCCGGCCAGCAGCGGCGGCAGTAAAAGTTCAATCATGGTTGCAGGGCCCGTCGTGGTCGTGGTGATGCGTGTGGCTGTGCTCGTGGGAATGGGTGGCATTGCCGTGCAGATCATGGTCGTGATCATGATCGTGGGTGTACAGGGCCAGGTTCGGGGTGCCGGCGCCGGGGCCGAACAGCTCGTGGTAGGCCGGGTCCCGGCTCACCGATTCCGGGCTGCCGGAGCAGCAGACGTGGCGCTGCAGGCAGATCACCTCGTCGGTGGCGGCCATCACCAGATGCAGATCGTGGGAAATCAGCAAAATCGCGCAGCCGAGCTCGTCGCGGACGGTTTTGAGCAAGCCATAGAGGGCATTCTGCCCGGCCACGTCCACCCCCTGGGCGGGTTCATCCAGCACCAGCAGGTCCGGCTTGCGCAGCAAGGCCCGGGCCAGGAGTACCCGCTGCATCTCGCCGCCGGACAACTGCTGCACGCCGCGCCGGCGCAGATGGGCCACCCCGGCCCGCTCCAGTGCGGCCCGGCGGGAGGCCGTGGGTCCCGGCGCGGCCAGCCACAAAAAACGATCCACGGTGAGTGGCAGGCTGTCATCAATCTTGATGTGCTGGGGCATGTAGCCCACCCGCAGGCCCTTGCGGCGGTTGATGGTGCCGCTGGTGTTGCCATTGTGGCTATCCGGTTGCACCAGTCCCAGCACCAGCCGCGCCAGGGTGCTCTTGCCGGCCCCGTTGGGTCCGATCAGGGTGGTAATGCGGCCGGGCGCCAGGGTCAGGCTGACGTCAGACAGCACCGCATTGCCGCCGAGGGTTACAGACACCGACTGCACCGTGACCAGAGGTTCTGACATAAGAAAGGGCCCGAAGTACAAAGGCGCAATGATATACTGCCGCTCTTTCGCCTGCACTGAAGGCGGAGAGCGAGTTGAAAGTTCAAGGTTTAAAGTTCAAAAGCGCGGGTTATGCCCGGTGCCACACGGCAGCCGCTTCAGCCGCGCCGCACGGCCCTAACGATCCGCTTTTGGGTAAGGAAATCGCGACCACGAAGGTTTGATGGTTGGCACCGCTGCCATCCCGCGTTTTTGAACTTTGAACTTTCAACTTGCTCCTTCCTGTCTGGCCGTACATGAGGAACCCCATGCGTCGTCTCTGGTTAACAACTTTGCTTTTGCTTTGCTCTCCTGTCTGGAGCCAGACCGTGGTGGCCAGTGTGGAGCCGCTGGCCAAGGTGCTGCGCAGCCTGTACGGCGATAGCGTCACGGTAACGACCCTGTTGCAAGCCAATCAGAATCCGCACCAGCTGGCGTTCTCCCCCCGGCAGGTGTTGGCGGTTCAGCAGGCGGACCTGATGGTGTGGCTGGGGGCCGGGGTGGAGGCGCCGCTGGCACCGCTGGTGGCCCGTCGCCAGGGGTCGTCGGTGGCCTTGCTGACCCTGGAAGGAGTGCGCCGTCGTGATGGTGGACACGATCATCACCACGACCACGATGCGCACGCCAGCCATGACGCCATCACCGACCCGCACCTGTGGCTGTCCGTGGACAACATGGTGTTATTGGCGGGGGCGGTGGGTCAGCGTTTCCCGGCGGGGTTGCGGCCGGGTCAGCCGCAGCAGTGGCAGCAGGCGGCCGAAAATCAGTTGCAGGCGGAGCGCGAGCGGCTGGCGCCGTTGGCCCGGGTGCCCTGGCTGAGCTATCACCAACCCTGGGGTTACCTGAGCGAGAGCCTGGGGCTGGCGGAACCCTTGGTGGTGTCGGAACAGCTGGATGCGGGGCCGGGCAGCCGGCGTTTTGTCACCCTGGCAGGGCAGGTTCGGGATCAGCAGGTGCGTTGCGCGGTGCAGGAACCGGAGGCCCGGGTCGGCTTGCTCAAGCGCCTGTGCCCGGATTGTTATGTCCAGCCCCTGGATCCGCTGGGCCGTGATTCGTCACAACAGGAATACTTGCCCTGGTTAGCGGAGCTCAGCGCCGGTTTCGCCCAGTGTCTGCGGGCGGCGGATCAGGGCTGAGCCCCGGTCGGCCTCCCTTTGCGAGGCCGGATGACAGCGGGCCGGATCACAGATCGCGTATGGGGATCAGGTTCGGCGGTGCGGGCGGCGGGGTGTTTTCTGGCACCGTGGCCGGGCGCACGGTTTCGGCCTGGCGCTGGCGCATTTCCTGCTGTTCGTTTTCCAGATAGCGCGCTTCTGCA
>NZ_LWEZ01001233.1:0-6750 GCF_001634945.1 Alcanivorax sp. HI0044 | reverse complement strand
TTGACCTGCTTCTTCAGGTTAGCCGGGAACGCCGGCAAGTTAACGGCAAATTTCGGGTTCTTCGGATCACCGCCCGGAATTTTGTAACCCTTCTGGTCCCAGGGCTGCATGGCCTTGGGGTTCGCCTTGATCCACTCACGGGCCTTGGCCATCATCTCATCGCGATCGGCTACCAGCTCATCAATCAGGCCGATTTTTTGTGCCTTGTCAGCCTTCATGCGCTGACCCTGCATCAGTACCTTCATCAGGCCGTCCTGAATACCCAGCATACGCACGATGCGAGTCACGCCCCCACCACCGGGCAGCAGACCCAGAGACACTTCCGGCAGACCAAACTGGGCGGATTTGTCATTGATGGCAACACGGTGATGACAGGCCAGAGCAATTTCCAGACCGCCACCCAAGGCTGTGCCATTCATGGCAGCAACCACCGGTTTACCCAGCGTTTCCATGATCCGTAGCTGACGCTTGATCTCGGTCACGCCGGCGAGAAATTGCGGACCATCTTCCTTGCGGGCCTTGAGCAGATCACGCAGATCGCCACCTGCGAAAAAAGTTTTCTTGGCAGAGGTGATAATCACCCCGGCAATCTCATCTTTCTCTTTTTCCAGACGCTCGACCACCGCCGCCATGGACTTGCCGTACAGCTCGTTCATGGTGTTGGCGGACTGGTTGGGATCGTCCATGGTCAAAACGACGATATTGTCCGCGTCTTTTTCCCAACGAATTGCAGTTTGTTCACTCATATCTTTACTCCGAAATCGTTCGACGCGGCTTACAGACGCTCGATGATGGTGGCGATACCCATGCCACCGCCCACACACAAGGTGCACAATGCGAACTTCTTGTCGCGGCGCTCGAGTTCATCCAGTGCGGTGCCCAAAATCATGGCACCTGTGGCACCCAGCGGGTGACCCATGGCGATGGAACCGCCATTCACGTTGGTGATGTCCGGGGTGATATCCATGTCCTTCATGAAACGCATGGCCACCGCCGCAAACGCTTCGTTGATTTCCCACAGATCAATATCGCTGGCTTTCAGGCCGGCTTTCGCCAGGGCCTTCTTCGCAGCCGGGCCCGGGCCTGTCAGCATGATGGTGGGGTCGGCACCACTGATCGCCGTGCAGACAATGCGGCCACGGGCTTTCATGCCGTAGTCCTTGCCCACTTGCTCGTTGCCGAGCACCACCAGAGAGGCGCCGTCTACGATCCCGGAGGAGTTACCGGCATGGTGGACGTGGTTAACCTTTTCCAGCCAGTGATACTTCTGCAGGGCAACCGCATCAAAACCGCCCATTTCGCCCATCATGGCAAAAGAGGGGTTCAGGCCTGCCAGGGCGTCGGCGGTAGTGCCGGCGCGAACGTGCTCGTCACGATCCAGAACCGTCATGCCGTTGAGGTCTTTCACCGGCACTACGGATTTCTCGAAATAGCCTTTTTCCCAGGCATTGGCTGCACGGGATTGGGATTCAGCGGCAAACTCGTCCACGTCACGACGGCTCCAGCCTTCGATGGTGGCGATCAGGTCCGCACCAATCCCCTGGGGAACAAAACCGGTCTTGTAGTTGGTAATCGGGTCCATTGCCCAGGCACCCCCGTCAGACCCCATGGGGATACGACTCATGGATTCCACACCACCGGCAAGAATCAGGTCATCCCAACCGGATGCCACTTTCTGGGCCCCGGTATTCACTGCTTCCAGGCCAGATGCGCAGAAACGGTTCAACTGATAACCCGCTACCGTATCCGGCAGCCCTGCGGCCAGGGCCGCCGTCTTGGCGATACAGGCACCCTGGTCGCCGACCGGGGTCACCACACCCAACAGCACATCATCAATGCGGTTGGTATCCATATTCGGAAAACGGTCTTTTACTTCATCGATCAGGCCTACTACGAGATCCAGCGGCTTAACCGTATGCAAAGAGCCATCTTTCTTGCCCCGACCACGGGGAGTACGGATGGCATCATAGATATAGGCTTCGGTCATGGAACCTTCCTCTTGCCTCAGGCATGTATCAGCGTTTGCTGACGGGTTATGAAGGGCTTGGGAGCCCGGTATAGGGTGGCAAGAGTGCCCCAGCCACCCCAATGTCTCAATGACATGAGTTAACAGCGCCGGTGAGCGGAACGGGCAAGGCTGCAAGTCATTGAAAAATATCATGTCGGTGCGGCCAATGAATGACCGTGCACCCGTGCTAAGGTCGCGGCAATTCGTTTCAGGAGTATCCGCCATGTCACACAGCACAGAAGTCTTCCGTTCCCTGCTGTCTTCCACGCTTCAACAGGGCCGGGGCATTGCCAGCAAAGGGCACAGCAACCGCCCGGAGGAGCCGCTGGAGCTCTACGACATGGAAGGCTGCCCCTTCTGCCGGCTGGTTCGCGAAGCGCTAACCGATCTGGATCTGGACGTGATGATGTTCCCCTGCCCCAAAGGCGGTGACCGGTACCGCCCCCTGGTAGAACGGCTGGGAGGTAAACAGCAGTTTCCCTATCTGATGGACCCCAACACCGGCGAAGCCCTGTATGAATCCGCCGCTATCATCGAGTATCTCTATCAGCAATACGGTGGCCGCCCTGCCCCTAAAAGCTGGCAACTTCGCTTGCGCACAGCCGCCGCAATGGCAGCGTCCGCCCCTCGTGGCAGCCGTGGTATCCGTTTCCTGGACAGTAGAGCGCCAGAAAAACCACTGGAACTGTATTCGTTCGAAGCCAGACCCTTTGCCCGCCTGGTTCGTGAACGTCTCACCGAGCTGCAGCTGCCCTACCTGCTTCGCCAGTGTGGCCGCGATCAATGGCAGGACTGGGTGCTGCCGGCAGTGCGCAAGCGCCTCGACATGGACTATGCTCCCAGCCAACGCAACCGGGTCGATCTGCTGGCCCGGGCCGGCAGAATCGCTGTCCCCTACCTGGTAGACCCGAATACCGGCATGGAACTGTTCGAATCCGAAGCCATTCTCGACTATCTGGACCAGACCTACGGCGACTGATCCCCGCACTACCTGGCAATGATGACGGGGCACCGATAAATGGTGCCCCTTGCCCCTTCTACACCCCACTTTTTAGTGCTATATATCCAATGGCAGGTTGCATTCGTGGCACCCGCAAAACGGCAAGTATCCTTTAACGTTGGAAAGAGAGTGGCACCATGAGTCGTCGCCAATTTGATGACTACGACCCGAATGAGTGGGAAGAAGAACACAAGCGTGCAGAGCGTGAGCGCCGCAAGCGAGACGCCAAGCGTCACAGACATGATGATGAGAAAGGAGAAGAAAGCCGGGAGCGCTCACGTCCACAGGCTTACTGATTACATCGCCTTCTGATCACCTTGGGCATTACCGGTTTTTCGAGGGTTGCCGAAAAGAGTTAGGGCCCGGTTACTGCTACGCCTTCCCGCTTTGCAGTAACCGCTGACCGCTCCTCCCCCGCTATTCTCCGTAACGGCTCACCAGCTTCGACAGCAGGGTTGCGGTCTGCTCGTCCGTTGCCAGACGAAACCCACCTCGCCAATGGCCATTGTCCAGATAGCTATGCCATAGCGGCTCCGCATGCACGTGCAACTCTCGCTGGCCAGACAGATTGAAGGGCAACTTCAGCACCATCGTTTGCAAGGTTTGTGGTGGTACGCCTTTGCCCGCCAGGCAAACGCCCTGATCTGTAATATTCAGAATATGGCCGATTGGCCGCTGATCGACGCACGCTCGCACATTGACGCGAAGCCTGGGCCGACTGAATCGTCGACGTTCCATCACACCCTTCCTTATCAGGGAGCCTGTTACTCCAAGTCTCCGCCGGCTTTGTGTACCATGCAAGTTAGTAAAAATGAATTTTGTGGAGCCGTTCCATGACCTCCTCCGACGACGATCTGTTTCGCCAGGAAATGGCCGATGTTACGCCGATAAAGCCGGACAACCGGGTGCAGGAACGTACGCCCCGTCGTGAACCCTCTATCCGTGAACAATTGCGTCGCGCCGCCGCCGTGGACGATCGCAGAGACCGCAACCCGCTGACCGTTCCCGAACACGTGCAAGCAGTCGGACCACTGGATATCGTCGGACTGAAAAAAGATGGCGTCCAGGAAGGGGTATATCGAAAATTGCGGCTGGGTAAATACGAGGCCCAGGATGTGCTGGACCTGCACCGGGTTCGACTGATGGATGCCCGCAACCTCGTCCAGCAGTTTCTGGAAAATGCCCATAACAACGGCATGCGTACCGTGCTAATCAGCCACGGCAAAGGACTGCACAGCGAACGCCCAGGCTTTCTGAAGAGCTATGTGATGCACTGGCTGGAAGAAAGTCATCTGGTGCTGGCCTTTCACAGCACCCCCGCCAATCGCGGCGGCAGCGGTGCTACCCAGGTGCTGGTACGTAAAAACAGCCAGGCCCGGCAGAAGAATCGCGAGTTCTTTATCGAAGCGGGCAAACAGCAACGCTGAATCACACCTGTGCCGGCCGAACAGACAGAACCGGAGGGATAAGCGCATTCCCTCCAGTCAGCGATACCCTATCGCTTAATCCGATTCAGCCCGTTGATTGCCGCCACCCGGTAAGCTTCGGCCATGGTTGGGTAGTTGAAGGTGGTATCAATAAAGTACTCCAGCGTGTTGTTTTCACCGGGTTGACGCATGATGGCCTGACCCACGTGGACAATCTCCATGGCTTGATAGCCAAAACAGTGGATACCCAACACCGCCAACGTCTCACGATGAAACAGAATTTTCAGCATGCCTACCCGCTCGCCAGTAATTTGCGCCCGGGCCAGGTTTTTGAAGAAGGCCTGCCCCACGTCATACGGCACTTTGGCTTCGGTCAATTCCTGCTCGGTCCGCCCAACGCTACTGATCCCGGGAATGGTATAAATGCCCGTGGGCACGTCTGTTACCTGGCGCACTTCGTCACCAGCAATGGCGGCGGCACAGAAACGCCCCTGATCGTAGGAGGCGCTGGCCAGTGATGGCCAGCCCACCACATCACCCACGGCATAGAGCGTGTCCATCTCAGTCTGATAGCGCTCATTGACCTTGAGCTGCCCACGACTGTTGGCTGCAACCCCCACATTTTCCAGGCCAATATTCTGGGTGTTCCCGGAACGGCCGTTACACCACAACAAGGCATCCGCGCGCAGTTTCTTGCCGGATTCCAGCTCCAGCGTTACGCCCTCGTCATCCGCCGTCACCCGTTTGTAGTGTTCACCCTGGCGAATGGTGCAGCCTTGCTCACGCAGGTGATAGCTGAGCGCATCGGAAATTTCCGTATCCAGAAAATCCAGCAAGTGCTCACGGGAGTTCACCAGGTCCACCCGGATGCCAAGCCCGGTGAAGATGCAGGCATACTCCGAGCCGATGACCCCGGCACCATAGACTAGGATATGCCGCGGCGTATGGTCCATGGTCAGGATAGTATCCGAGTCGTAGATGCGCGGATGAGAGAAGTCCACGTCATCCGGGTGGTAGGGACGTGATCCCGTAGCGACCAGAATATTGCGGGTTTTCAGCAAGTGCTGGCGGCCTGCATGGTCATCGACCCGCACTTCTTGCGGTGACAGAATCTCACCACGACCCCCGAACACGGTAACCCGGTTACGGACATAAAAGTCCGTTCGAACCTGCACCTGAGAGTCTATTACCTCGCGGGTGCGGGCAATCAGATCCTGCCAGCGGATTTCGCGGGGCTTGATGATGCCGCGTAGCAAGGGATTCCGCTGGGTACGAATCACCTGTCGCACCTGATGCCGCAACGCCTTGGAGGGAATCGTGCCCCAGTGGGTGCAGTTCCCGCCCAACGACGACTGATCCTCTACGATCGCCACCTTTAGATCTTTCTTGGCCGCCTGCATCGCCGCCGCTTCACCCGCAGGGCCACTACCAATCACCACAAGATCCCAACCGGCACTGATATCCATTCACCTCTCCTTTCTACTGTTACAGAGAGTATAGGGAGGTAGCGAGACAAGCACGAGTTGGACTAGAGTCGAAACACAGCAAGGAGGAAGATCATGGATGACCACAGCGGCAAAAAAACCTCACTGATTGCCCGCGGCAGCCGTAAATCCGGGCACTGGCTGATCACGCACCCCATGGGGGCACTACAGATTCTATTGGCGCTTTTGGCCATCATTATCGTTTTTCAGAACCTGGAACCCACCAGCATCGACATCCTGTTCTGGACCCTGGTGGACGTTCCCAAGCTTGTGTTGCTGATGGCCAGCATGCTGTTCGGGGCAGTGGTGTGGGAAACCCTGCGGCGGGTGCTACGCCGCCACTCGGCGACGCAGCAAAAGGATTAGCCCACCCAACATGGCCCAGCCAAGACTACCACCCGACCCGGCCGAGGTTTCGTCGTTGGGGTAAGTGATAGTGAAAGTGGCTTGTTTAGAGGTAACGTCACATTTATTGTCTTCGACTGTCACCGTAAATGTATCCTTGAAGGTATTGTAATTCCCTTCGGGGACATAGGTGATTTGCCCCGCCACATCCAGGAAAATCCCATAACCTACCGCGTTATGATTCTCATCCTTCTTGCTAAAACTGGGCTCTTTGACCAAGTTGACCTGATATCGCCTCTTCGGAGGAGAAATACCGTCCGACCACATTTCTTCCCAATCGACAACCTGACCCGGATCATCTGGGTCAGACATGCTTAGCGTGAATTCTACGGATTGGCCAGGGTCATTCAGACGCGAGAGGCTTTCCAGTTCCGGCGGTTTGTCGTTAATCGTTAACTCAACCGTAGCCCAGTCCGACGTATCTAC
>NZ_LWEZ01001232.1:0-836 GCF_001634945.1 Alcanivorax sp. HI0044 | reverse complement strand
GTTGCAGTGTTTCCTGTCTTTCTTGCGCTGACGGAGTATCGGCTTCACTGGCCTGGCTGGGCTTGATGCCAAAAGTGGGATAGAGCGACGCTACCAGCAGCACCGCCATGGCCTGATTAAAGGCGCGCAGACGCCGGCCCCGATGCAGCCAGTTTTTCAGCACCGCGCCAAACAGGTTCCAGCTGCTGATCAGCGGTAATCCGACGATCAGGAAGGTGCCTGCCACAATGGCCACGCTCAAGGTAAAGGCCTGCGGTTGGGTAAAGGTGGCCACACCGGTGAGAATCATCATCCATGCCTTGGGGTTTACCCACTGAAACAGGGCCGCCTGCATGAAGGTGAGCGGTTTGGCGTTGTCGCCATCACTTTTCAGGTCGCGGGTGCGCACTAGCTGCCAGGCCAGATACAACAGGTACAAGGCACCGCCCACACGCAGTGCGGTAACGGCCTGCGGGAAGCGGGTTAGTAGCTGACCGAGCCCCAGCGCCACGCACATCAGTATTACCTGACAGCCGATGGCAATGCCCAGAATGTGCGGCAAGGAACGGCGGAAGCCTGCGTTGGCACCGGATGCCATGAGCATCAGGTTGTTGGGGCCGGGGGTGCCGGTCATCACGGCGACAAAGCCGATAAGTGCCACTAACTGTTCCGTCGACATGACGCGATCCTTCTTTTCTGAAGATGGTTCAACAGACTAGATGGACAACGCATGCCAATACAGATATAAGAAAATAATATTGAAGCGGTACAGATTGTAAGGATAGTAATCTGTACTGGTTGTTATGCGAAAAACTGTATCGGGTATTTATCTCATGACGTTGTATCAAAGCCTGGCG
>NZ_LWEZ01001231.1:0-989 GCF_001634945.1 Alcanivorax sp. HI0044 | reverse complement strand
AATGAAAGTGGTTGAGGTCGCAGCATTGGCCGATTACGTCGGCAAGGAATTGGGTGCTTCAGACTGGTTTCAGATCGATCAAGAGCGCATCAATGCTTTTGCCGATGCCACTCTGGATCATCAGTTCATTCATGTGGACCCGGAACAAGCGCGAAATACCCCCTTTGGCACCACCATCGCTCACGGTTACCTGACGCTGTCGCTGCTGCCGTATCTGCAGGCGTCCATCGACGATTTTTTGATGCCCAAAGGCATGAAAATGGCGATGAATTATGGCTTCGACAAGCTGAGATTCATGGCTCCGGTGAAGGAAGGAAAGCGGGTTCGCGCGCGTGCTACCTTGCTGGACGCTACGGAAAAGCGTGAAGGGCAGTGGCTGCTCAAGTTTGCGTTCACGGTGGATATCGAAGGTGAAGACAAGCCCGCGCTGGCGGCTGAATGGCTGCTAATGTACTTCGTCTAATCAGCTTTGCCTGCGGTTGTGTGAAGACAGGCCGCAGGCAGTTGTGCGAAGGGGATGGTGGCGGCAAAGCCCTGACACTCCACTGTTTTTTCCGCGTGTTGTTCACTTCTGTGACCTCTCTTTGGTGATTTCCTGCTATTCTTGGTCTGCTGATTTCGTCGTACTCTGGTGTGCCGACAGCGCCGGTGTCTCTCCCGGGCACAGACTCTGATATGAGCGCAGACACACACGCTCGGCATATAAGAAAAACAGAACAGTAAAGGCAGGGCAGGAAGATGTTGCACCGTCCCCGGCTGTGGTTACGCCACGTCATAGATAACCGCTCCGCCATTCGGCGGGATTTGCGCCTGAGCCTGAGCCACATCACCGACATTCCCCGAATGGTTATGCCTGCGGGAGATGAGCCGGGCGTTAGTTCTGAGCTCTCTCTGTCGTCCTATTCCAGCCGTGGCGAAGCACTGCTTTCCTTGTTGCAACTATTGGTTCCGGCCACCCGTGAATCCATCAGCCAGGGGACGCTGGTGTG
>NZ_LWEZ01001230.1:0-11169 GCF_001634945.1 Alcanivorax sp. HI0044 | reverse complement strand
GACCACGGCAGCGCCATTCGGGTTCATGCTGGTGGCGCGCTCGATAGCAACGCCCAGCCCCAATGGCTTGCTGGTGTCAGTGATTTTCGCCATCTTCGAGCCCTTGATCAGGCCGGGAAGATTGGTGATTACCTCTGGAACCTTGGACAGAAGCTTGGGCAACGTGATGATGTCGGCGTTGCTCATAGGATCTCCATTGTCTGTGTTCTTGGAAGGCCCGGAAAAGCCCGTAGCCCAGTGTTGGCAAGCGGGCGCTTACCTTAACCGTAGCACCAGGGCAGGGCAAGCACCCTGCCCGGTGGCAGTGCCCGGGGAAATCGGAGGGGGCCGTTTTGGCCCGATCTGCCCGGCGCGGATTATTGGATCACAGCGGAGTGTCCTTCTCCGTGGGAAAATTGTCACTGACCGAATGTGACGGGGGTTACTCCGCTGCATCCGGGGTGACAGTAACCAGCAATTGCTGGCGTTTTACCTGGCTGCCCACGCTGAGATCCAGTACTTCAATGGTGCCGTCGCAGTCTGCTTTGAGGCTGTGTTCCATTTTCATGGCTTCCATCACCACCAGAACCTGCCCTTTGCTGACGGTATCGCCGGCTTTGACGTTCACATCGATGACGGCGCCGTCCATGGGGGCACGGATCAGGCCGGAACCGGCCTGGTCACTGCTGCCGGCAGCGGTGTGGGTAGCATCACTGAAGCAGGCTGTGTGGCCTTGACTCTGCAGCCAGTATTGATTGCCATGCTGGATCACGCTGGCGGTCACTTCCACGCCGTTCACGTCTACGCGATCGCCGCTCAGCGGCGTCAGCGTGAGGGTGTCGGAGGTGTTCTCAAAAGTGATGGTGACCTGGTTGCCCAGATAGCGGATGTACAGCGTCTGTTTATGTTCACCGCTGCGTAACGCCACCGGTTGGGCTCCTAGCGTACTGGAGTGCCAGCCTCGCAGGGTGTCATTGGGTGTTTCGCGTCGACAGTGATGCAAAGCGGCCAGTGCCCACAGGGTGTTGTCAGGGGCGTCGCCGGCCAGGCTGCTGTCGTCGGCAAAGTCTTCGCCGATAAAGGCGGTGGTGGCATCGCCACTGGCGAATACCGGGTGGGCCAGGATCGCTGCCAGAAACCGGCGGTTGTCGTTTACGCCCATCAGGGTGGTGTCCTGCACGGCACGAATCAGCCGGCGGCGTGCATCTTCGCGGCTGTCGCCCACGGCGATGATCTTGGCCAGCATGGGGTCGTAATGGCTGCCAATCTCGGCGCCTTCCACCAGACCGTGATCGATGCGAATTCCGTCACCACTGGCCGGTTGCCAGCGCAATACCGGGCCGGTTTGCGGCATGTAGTTCTGCGCCGGGTCTTCGGCATAGAGACGGACTTCCATGGCATGGCCGGTGAGCTGTACCTGGTCCTGGGTCAGCGGCAGGGCTTCGCCTCTAGCGACCTTGATTTGCCAGGCGACCAGATCCAGACCGGTGACCAGCTCGGTGACCGGATGCTCTACCTGCAGGCGGGTGTTCATTTCCAGGAAGAAAAAGTCACCTTCCGGCGCCAGCAGAAATTCCACCGTGCCGGCCCCCACATATTGGCAGGCCCTGGCCGCCTGTACGGCGGCCTCGCCCATGCGCTGGCGCAGGGATTCGTTCACTGCCGGGGAGGGCGCTTCTTCTACCACTTTCTGGTGGCGACGTTGCACTGAGCAGTCGCGCTCGCCCAGATGGATCACGTTACCGTGGCGATCACCGAATACCTGGATTTCCACATGCCGGGGCTGCAGGACAGCGCGTTCCAGTATCAGCTCGTCACTGCCGAACGCGTTTTTCGCTTCCTGGCGGGCACTTTTCAGCTGAGCGCTGATATCACTGGCGTCGGTAACCACGCGCATGCCCCGGCCACCACCGCCGGCGCTGGCCTTGATCATCAACGGCAGGCCGATGCGCTCTGCTTCCTGCTGTAGGCGCTCATCACTTTGCTCTTCACCCTGATAGCCGGGGATACACGGCACGCCAGCGTTCTGCATGGCGATCTTGGAAAGCCGTTTGGAACCCATCAGTTGAATGGCGTCTTCATCAGGGCCGATAAAAGTGATGCCCGCCTCTTTGCATGCCTTGGAGAAGGCGGCGTTCTCGGACAGGAAGCCGTAACCGGGATGTACCGCATCGGCGCCGGTTTGTTGGCAGGCGGCGAGCAGGGCGTCCATGTTCAGGTAGGAGGCGCTGGCCAGGGCTGGGCCGATGCAGACGGCTTCGTCAGCCAGTTGCACATGACGGGCACCGGCATCCGGCTCGGAATAGACTGCCACGGTCCGGTAGCCCAGGGATTGGGCGGTGGCGATGACCCGGCAGGCAATCTCGCCACGGTTGGCAATCAGGATTTTTTCAAAGCTCATTGTGATTCCTTACCGGTGTTCCGGTTGAAAATGCTTTCCTGTAGGAGCTTGCTTGCAAGCGAACCATCGGTGACGGATCTGCCACATCGGTTCGCCTGCAAGCAGCCTCCTACGGTGTATCGGCTCAGCTTGGGGAGTTCCAGGACGCCGGGCGTTTTTGTACGAACGCCATGGTGCCTTCCTGGCCTTCTTCGCTGTTCACGGCGGCGGCGAAGTCGGTGGCAGCCTGGTCCAACAAGGTGTTCATGGGAATGTGGCCCACGTTCAGCACCAGCTCCTTGGTAACCCGGTTAGCATGGGGCGCGCAGCGACGCACCGCCTTCAGGGTGTTTTCCAGGGCGGTATCCAGGGCGTCGCTGTTGTCAGCAACCTCATGCACGATACCCAGCCGCAGGGCTTCGTTCCCTTTGAAGCGTATGCCAGTCAACGCCAGGCGGCGGGCCTGGGTCAGGCCGATACGCTCTACCACAAAGGGGGCAATTTGTGCGGGGATTACGCCCAGCCCGGTTTCCGGCAGGCCGAAAGTGGCGTCTTCGCTGGCGATGGCCACGTCAGAAATACACGCCAAGCCAAAGCCGCCGCCAAGGACAGCCCCTTCCAGCACGGTGATCATTACCTGTGGCTGACGGTTGGCTGCGGTGATCATTTCCCCGAAGCGGCGGTTCAATGTCTGGAAGGCATTATCGTCGCCGCCGGCGGCCTGCTGTCGCGCCCCGGCCATATCCTTGATGTCGCCACCGGCACAGAAATGACCGTCGGCGCCGCGCAGAACGATGGCGCGAATGGTTGTATCGCCGGCCACGCTTTCAAACACCGCCATCAATTCGTTCACCATGGTCAAGCTCATGGCATTGCGGCTTTCGGGCCGGTTTAGCGTGATATGCAGAACCGGGCCGTCCTGGTTAAGGGTGATTGTTTCGGTTTGCGGTAGGCTCATTGGTTTGTCCTTCGAAAATACGGGCCTGACGCTGAACGCCAGATGCTTGACGCGAAAAAATCAAAACACACAATTTGTCCGGCATCCGGCATCCGGCATCCGGCATCCGGCATCCGGCATCCGGCATCCGGCATCCGGCATCCGGCATCTAGCGTTTCTTGCCCGGCAGAATGTCCATGGTCTTGCAGATAATGCCCAGCATGACTTCGTCGGCGCCGCCGCCGATGGAGCCCAGGCGACCATCGCGGTAGAGCTGGCCGGCGGGGTTTTCCCACATGAAGCCATTGCCGCCCCAGTACTGCAGGCAGCTGTCGGCCACTTCGCGGCTCAGGCGGCCCACTTTCAGTTTGGCCATGGAGGCCAGCTGCAGGACGTCCTTGCCGTTCACATACAGTTCGCAGGCCTGGTAGGTGAGGGCGCGTAGCGCTTCCACTTCGGTCTGCAGCTCGGCCAGGCGGAAATGCACGCTCTGGTTATCGATCAGCGACATGCCGAATACCTTGCGGTCCTTGGCGTAGGCGATGGTTTCATCAATCACATGTTCCATACCCTTGAGGCTGTTGGCGGCGGCAAACAAACGCTCTTCCTGGAACTGCATCATCTGCATCATGAAGCCCATGCCTTCCTGACCGATCAGGTTGCGCTGGGGCACGCGCACGTTATCGAAGAACACCTGGGCGGTTTCCGAAGAGCGCATGCCCAGCTTGTTCAGGGGCTTGTCCACGGTGATGCCGGCCGCATCCCTGGGCACCACGATCAGGGATTTATTGACGTGGGGTTTGGCGTCGGAGGTGTTGGCCAACAGACAGAAAAAATCGGCGCTGGGGGAGTTGGTGATCCACATCTTGGTGCCGTTGATCACGTAGTCGTCGCCATCTTTCACCGCGGTGGTTTTCACCGCTGCCACATCGGAACCTGCATGGGGTTCGGAAACCGCAATGGAGGCGACCATGTCGCCGGCGATGGCGGGGGCCAGGTAGTCACGACGCAGTTCATCGGAGCCGAAGCGGGCGATGGCTGGGGTGGCCATGTCGGTTTGTACACCCACAGCCAACGGCACGCCGCCACAATGGACGCGGCCCATTTCTTCGCTCATAACCATGCCGTAGGAGTAGTCTAGCCCCATGCCGCCAAACTCTTCCGGCTTGGTGACCCCGAGCAGACCCAGATCGCCCATTTTCTTGAACACTTCGTGAATGGGGAAACGGCCAGCGTCTTCCCATTCACGCACATGGGGGTTCAGTTCCTTGTCGACAAAATTACGGACGGTACGGCGAAGTTCTTCGTGTTCCTGAGTGAATTGCATGGGAGGCTCCCTGTGTTTGTTTGGCTCGGTTTATCGAGCGCTGCTATGTCTGTATTTGTCAGTTATTCAGGTGTTTGAGTTGAAAGTTGATAGTGGACAGTTGACAGCTAAACCCCAGTTCGGAGGCGCTGTGCTGTCCGTTGTTTCGCTGTCAACTTTTAATTGGCCACTGTCAATTACGTTTAAAGTCTCGCCACCCCGAATGAATTCGGGTGTAGCTGGCGTTGTTCTGCGTCATCGCAGATATCCAGGGCGTAGGCCACCACCTGGCGTGTGTCGCGGGGGTCGATAATGCCGTCGTCCCACAAGCGCGCCGTGCCGTAGAGTGCTGTGGACTGGCTGTCGAGTTTCTGGGCGGTGGTCTGTTGCAGCATGTCGAGCACTTTGGGGTCCGGTTCGATACCGTTGGCCCGCTGTTTTCCCTCGGCCACGATGCGCAGCACCATGCCGGCCTGCTGGCCACCCATGACGGCGACTTTGGAATTGGGCCAGGCAAAGATGAAGCGCGGGTCCAGGCCGCGCCCGCACATGGCGTAATTACCGGCGCCGTAGGAGCCGCCCACCACGATGGAGATTTTGGGCACCCGCGCGTTGGCTACCGCCTGCAGCATTTTCGAGCCGTTCTTGATGACGCCGTTCTGTTCTGCGTCGGTACCGACCATGAAACCGGTGGTGTTGTGAAGAAACAGTAACGGCCGACGGGTCTGGTCGCACAGCTGGATAAACTGAGCCGCCTTGGCGGCGCCGCGTGGCGTAATCGGGCCATTATTGCCAATGATGCCCACGGGCTTGCCTTCGATGGTGCTCCAGCCACAGACGGTGGCACTGTCCCACTCATTCTTGAAGTCCAGAAAGTCAGAACCATCAACGATGCGGGCGATGATTTCGCGCACGTCGTAGGGTTTCTTGGCGTCAGCGGGGACCACGCCGAGCAGTTCTTCCGGCGGAAATTTTGGTTCTTCATGCTCGGGCGAATCAGCTGCCGCCCGGCGCCAGCCCAGTAGTTTCACCAGATCTCGAGCCTGGCTGATACCGTCTGCATCGGATTGCGCCAGGTACTCGGCGGTGCCGGCGGTACCTGCATGCATTTCGGCGCCGCCCAGCTCTTCGTCGGTGGCGATTTCCCCGGTGGCGGCTTTCAGTAGCGGCGGGCCGGCCAGAAACATCTTGGCGCGTTCGCGAACCACCACGACGTAATCGGACAGGCCCGGCTGGTAGGCGCCGCCGGCGGTGGCGTTGCCGTGAACCACGGTGATTTGCGGAATGCCTGCGGCGGACAGGCGTGCCTGGTTGGCAAAGGTGCGCGCGCCATCCACGAACACTTCTGCGGCGTAGTTCAGGTTGGCACCGCCGGATTCCACCAGGCTGACCACCGGCAGTTTGTTTTCCAGGGCGATGCGCTGCAGGCGCAGGGTCTTGTGCAGGCCGGAGGGGGAAATAGTGCCGCCCTTGATGGCCGAGTTGGAGGCGGTGACCAGGCAGCGGACACCGGACACATAACCAATGCCGGCAATGGTGCTGCCGCCGGCTTCGGTGCCGTCCTTGTCGTCGTGCATCTTATAGCCGGCCAGATTCATCAGACTCAGAAACGGGGAGCCTGCATCCAGCAGCCGGGAGATACGTTCGTGGGGAAGCAGCTGGCCGCGCTTTTCAAACTTGGCGCGTTTGCTTTCCGCGGTATCCACGACGGCCTGTTCGATGGCACGGAATTCCTCCACGGCCGCGAGCAAGGCCTCGCGGTTCTGGCGGTATTCTTCGCTGTTGGGGTCAAGTGCGCTGTCGAGAGTCGCCATTAGAGATCCTTGAACACGTCCGGGGTGGTGGCACGGTGGAAGCCATCGAACGGCTTGCTCTTGTCGTGGGCGGGCAGCGGGAAGATCGCCACATTGCCCTGGCTGGCGGCGCCATCAATGCGCAGGGTGTCGCCACTGATAAAGGCGGCCGCGTCGCTGAGCAGGAAGCAGATTGCGCCGGACACTTCCGATTCATTGCCCATGCGTTGTAGCGGTACGGCGGCGCGCAGGGTTTTCAGAGTTTGCTTGAAGCCTTCCGGGTAGGTGTCCATGCCGCTGGACATGATCCAGCCCGGGGCCACTGCGTTGACGCGCACACCGCAACTGCCCCATTCGTAGGCCGAGGTCTGGGTGAAGTTGACCATGCCCGCGCGAGCCGCGCCGGAGTGGCCCATGCCCGGCATGCCCCCCCACATGTCGGCAACGATGTTGACGATGGCACCGCCGTTTTTGTTCATGCCCTGCAGGAACACTTCCCGGGCCATCAGAAAGCCGCCGGTCAGGTTGGTGCGTACCACGGTTTCCCAGCCTTTCTGGCTGATCAAGGCGAGCGGGGAAGGGAATTGGCCGCCGGCGTTGTTGACCAGCCCATGGACAACCTCGACCGCCTTGTAGACATCGGCCACGGTGGCTTTCACCGCTTCTTCATCGCGGATGTCGCAAGCGAATCCCAGAGCCTGGCCGCCGTCTTCGGCAATTTCTGCAGCCACCGCATCAAGTTTTTCCTGCTTGCGGCCGATGAGCACAACACGGGCGCCCAGTGCTGCCAGCTCATGGGCGGTACAGCGGCCGATGCCGGAGCCGCCGCCGGTGACAATGATATTCTGGCCGGCGAACAGGTTTTCTTTAAAGACGGAACGGTATGACATGTTTTAGTCCTTGGTTTGTCCTTCTTTGTGGGAAGCGATGCTTGCATCGCGAATAGCGCTCGGTCGTGGTGGGCGTCGATTCGTCATGCAAGCATGACTTCCCACAAAATTATTCATTTTCTGTGAGTGTTTTGGCGATTTCGTTGCTTACTTTTACAGGCATATCCAGTAGCTGCTGGGCAAAGGCCTTGCCTTGCGGGTCAATGCGCAGCGAAGCGATGCCGCCGCCGCCCAGGGAGTTTTTCAACAGAAAGTTGAAGGCATTCATGCCGGGCATGGACCAGCGGTGCACGCTGCCTGCGTCCGGGTCCAGCACGTGCTGCATGTATGTGGCCACACTTTGCTCGGTCAGCGCCGCATTCAGGTAAGGCAAATATTCCGCCTTGCGAGCGATGACGCCGATGTTGGCATGATTGCCCTTGTCGCCACTGCGAGCCCAGGCCAGTTTGACCAGGGGCACTGTGGTGTCGGTGTCAGTATCGTCGTTGGCGGTGCCGTAGTCCGTGTCCTGGGGCAGGGCGCTGGCATCAAAGACCTGACCGGTGGGGATGTCGACGGATTGCGTGTTGCCATCCAGGTCCACAGTGGCGGTTACTGCGCTTTTTTCTACCAGGGTAGAAAACAGGCGGATGCGCGGGAAGGGTTTGGGGCGGCCGCCGACCAGGCCGGAAAGGCCCGGCGCCATGCCGGTGGCGGCCTGCGCGATTTCCCGGGCAAACAGGCCCAGCGCTTTCTTGTCATCGTGCAGGGCGGCGATTTTGACCACCACTTCACGGGTGTCCGCGCGGCGGGCATTAGCGCCATAGGTACTTTCGCTGCCGAGCACTTCCACACTGGTGTCGCGGAACGGGGCCATGCCGAGCTGCTGAAAGAGACCGGCCACTTTTTTGAGTATGGCGTCGGCGACTACCTGGCCTTTGGCGGGTGCATCGATGCCCCCCATCAAAAAGGAGGCGGTAATCCGGTTGCCGTCCGGGTAGGTGGCGGAGACTTTATAGCTGTCCGTGGGGGGCAGGCCCCGGGCGCCGGAGACGCTGACTCGATGCTCGCCGACCTGTTCCAGTGTCACCTGGGTAAAATCGCACACCACGTCCGGCAGCAAATAGGCTCGGGGGTCGCCAATTTCGTACACGATCTGCTCGCCCACGGTGGCGCAGGTGACCAAACCACCGGTGTTGTCAGGCTTGGTGATCACAAAGTGGCCATCCGCATGGCATTCGGCCACCGGGAAACCCATCTTGTGGAAGTCCGGCACGTCGCGCCAGTCGGTGAAGTTGCCGCCGGTGCATTGGGCGCCGCATTCGATCACGTGCCCGGCCAGCGACCCCTGGGCCAGCTTGTCGTAATCCTCGGCGGACCAGTCGAACTCATGCATCAGCGGGCCCAGCACCACAGCGGAGTCGGCAATGCGCCCGGTGAGTACGATGTCTGCGCCGGCATCCAGTGCCGCTTTGATGGGCAGGGCGCCCAGGTAGGCGTTCATGGTGACCGTCATGGGGGGCAGGGGGGCGCCGCTGTCCAGTTCGGTTACATCGGCAAAATCGTTGCGGCGTGTATTCAGGTCGTCCCCTTCTACCAGGGCGATCTTCATTTCCACGCCGGCGGCCGTAAACGCTTTTTGCAGGGCATCGCGGCAGGCACGGGGGTTCACGCCCCCGGCGTTGCTAATCACCTTGATGTTTTTCGCCTTGATGTCCTTGGCGAGAGGGGCCATCACATTGGTGACAAAGTCATGGGCATAGCCGGCGTTGGGGTCTTTCATCCGCGCCCCGGCCATGATCGACAGGGTGACTTCGGCCAGGTAGTCGAACACCAGGTAGTCCAGCTTGGTCTGGTGAACCAACTGGAAGGCAGCACTGTTGGTATCGCCCCAGAATCCGGCGGCACAGCCGATGCGAACAGGCTCTGACATGGTGGCTCCATTTGCGTGTGAATTCATGGTCTCGTAAGCTACCAAGCAAGCGCTTGGTTTGTAAAGGGCCTGGAGGGTCGACGGCGCATTTATTCGAATGCCGCTGTAGGAGCTTGCTTGCAAGCGAACCGTGCGTCAGCACAGCCTCAATCGAGGCATATCTCCGGGCTTGACGTCGGAGCAATCTGGCATTCCAGATTTCTTGGACGTTTTTTTGAAAGCATGAAAGGAAACGTCACCGATTTCCTCGCTTGGGCTCGGTTCGCTTGCAAGCAAGCTCCTACAGTTTTATCGGAGCAGGGTGGTGGCGCTGCCCTTGCAGCTTGCAGACCGGAGTCGGGATAATGCCCCTATACAAAAAAGAGGATAGCAATGGCTGAGTCACTGGCAATTAATGGAATCGATGATTCTCCCCGCGGGCGTCTGCTCAGTGCCGCGGCTCACCTGTTTCGGGATAAGGGGTTCGACCGCACCACGGTCCGTGATATTGCGGCGTCGGTGGGAATTCAAAGCGGTTCCATCTTTCATCACTTCAAGACCAAGGAGGATATCCTCTATGCGGTGATGGAGGAGGTGATTCACTTCAATACCGAGCGGCTGCGTCAGGCGGTGGCGGCCCATGCGACCGGAAAGGACAAGTTGCGGGCACTGATTCGGGCGGAGCTGCAATCCATTGTGGGAGATACGGCCGAGGCGATGACCGTGATGGTCACCGAATGGCGCTGTCTGAGTGCAGACAAGCAGGCTCGAGCGCTCAAATTACGCGGTATTTATGAGCAGCTGTGGCTGGATGTATTGTCGGAATTGCACGATCAGGGCGAATTCACCACGGACCCTTTCATTATGCGTCGCCTGCTGACGGGGATGACTGGCTGGGCCCCAAACTGGTTTGACCGTGAAGGGTCGCTGAGCCTGGATGACCTGGCCGATATCATGCTGGCCCGGGTCATTGGTGAGTCCGCACCATGATTGGTAATGCCATAGCCTGGGGGGAAACCGGTTACTCCATCATCGAGGAGGGCGAGCTGAACCGACAGACCTGGGCGCTGGATGTGCATCATTATCTGATTGCCAGGCCGAATGGGCAGTCTCTGCCGGGAAAATTCACTCTGGAAGAGGCAAAAGCGAGAATTGAGGCGCTGGAGGCAGGGTAGATCGTCTGTGGTGCTCTGCATGGATCGGTGCCATTTTCGCCGGTTTTGTGGCTGTTTTGTCCAAGTTTTAGGCGTATCGCCCATTTTCTAGGCAAACGAACGGCTTTCTGAAAAAAAGCCGTTGACACCCCCGGCCCAATCCCTAAAATGGCGCCCACTTCGCAGCGCGAACAAGGGTGATTAGCTCAGCTGGGAGAGCATCTGCCTTACAAGCAGAGGGTCGGCGGTTCGATCCCGTCATCACCCACCATATTTAGCAAGTGAAAGAATTCCGAAAGGGATAAGTGGAGCGGTAGTTCAGTTGGTTAGAATACCGGCCTGTCACGCCGGGGGTCGCGGGTTCGAGTCCCGTCCGCTCCGCCACTATTCAGCAAGAAAGGCTCTCCTTCGGGAGGGCCTTTTTTGTGTGTGAAAAACGCTGAAAACGGCACGCTTGATGCCAAATGCCTGATGTTTGACGCAAAACGGTCGCTGTTCCTGCGTTGTTAGTTCTTGCCTTTGTCCTTGCGTGCTCCCGGTTTTTCTTTGTCAGGCATCCTGCGTCAGGCATCTGGCGTTACCTTTCATGAACTTGTCACTTTCTTTCTGTCTAATTTCACGGACAACATGTGAAACGATAGAAGGAAAAAGACAATGGATGATTATCTGGAAGAGCGTCTGGAAGAAAAGCTGCTGATGGAAAGCCTGGAAGAGTGGCTGGAAGATGATGATTGGGCAGATGACGGCGAGGAGTTGTAATCCTTCGCCGTTCTCTGCCCCTCTTTGGTTGCCCCTCCGTCCATCCCGCCTCATTTCTGTCTGCCTTTTCTGCCGCAACG
>NZ_LWEZ01001229.1:0-27702 GCF_001634945.1 Alcanivorax sp. HI0044 | reverse complement strand
CACTTCGCAGCGCGAACAAGGGTGATTAGCTCAGCTGGGAGAGCATCTGCCTTACAAGCAGAGGGTCGGCGGTTCGATCCCGTCATCACCCACCATATTTAGCAAGTGAAAGAATTCCGAAAGGGATAAGTGGAGCGGTAGTTCAGTTGGTTAGAATACCGGCCTGTCACGCCGGGGGTCGCGGGTTCGAGTCCCGTCCGCTCCGCCACTATTCAGCAAGAAAGGCTCTCCTTCGGGAGGGCCTTTTTTGTGTGTGAAAAACGCTGAAAACGGCACGCTTGATGCCAAATGCCTGATGTTTGACGCAAAACGGTCGCTGTTCCTGCGTTGTTAGTTCTTGCCTTTGTCCTTGCGTGCTCCCGGTTTTTCTTTGTCAGGCATCCTGCGTCAGGCATCTGGCGTTACCTTTCATGAACTTGTCACTTTCTTTCTGTCTAATTTCACGGACAACATGTGAAACGATAGAAGGAAAAAGACAATGGATGATTATCTGGAAGAGCGTCTGGAAGAAAAGCTGCTGATGGAAAGCCTGGAAGAGTGGCTGGAAGATGATGATTGGGCAGATGACGGCGAGGAGTTGTAATCCTTCGCCGTTCTCTGCCCCTCTTTGGTTGCCCCTCCGTCCATCCCGCCTCATTTCTGTCTGCCTTTTCTGCCGCAACGTGACCCCGGTACTGTTCTGATGGCGTTGTCTGACGCAAGCTATTGGCGTGACTTTTGTTTAACTGCCTTTCAGGTCACACTCTTTCCATAAGGCCTGACTATAATTGGCAGCGCCGCGACTGTGGGTGTCACTTTTGGGAGTGACGCGATGTGCGACGCATCTGCCTGCGGCGGCCGCCTATAAAATAATTTCAAGGGAAGGACCGGCACCATGGCTGCATCCTCTGTTACCTCGGAAGCAATCCTGTTTTTTGATCATCGGGGTATTTCCAAAAGCATGCTCTACGCGGATTTCGAAGCCATTCTTGATGGGATGGTGGGGGTTCCGGAGTTTGCAGACAAAGAGGTGCGCGGAGCCTATTGCCTGGTGAATGGCCAGTTACGAGTGCGCTCGCTGGTATTGTTCACCATTGATTTCGATGAAGACGGTATGGCCGATACCACCTGGAATGTGCCGTTGCGTCATCTGGCGGAACACGCAGGCCAGGGTCCGGACATGGGCGCAGGCCCGATTCGTCTTGCTTGCCGTAGTCAGTGCCCGGTGGCCTGGCATCAGGACCAGATGTGGGACCCGGGAATGAAGCCCGGTGCCAATGATTTTATCGCGATCCGTGATTCCATTCGTGAGCGAGGCCCGAAAATGGGCCTGGAAATGGATGATGAGATGGATGCCGCTGCACCGCCAGTGGTGGGATCCTCTGCTCCTACAATCGCACCGGAAGCCGATGAGTCGCAAAAGAAAGCGGATCAGGAGCGTGTTCGCCTGGCACGCATTATCAAAGAGCTGCGCCTGCGGGTGCAGACCCTGGAAAACACCCAGTCTGAAGATGCCGCCAAGGTGCGCTATGCGGCTCAGCAGAAAGAAGAAATCCTCAATGCCCAGCTGGAAAAGGTGATGGGCCAGTTCAAGGCGATCAAATCCCAGAATGGCGCCTTGCGGGAGCAGAATGAATCCCTGAAAGGGCAGTTATTGTCCCTGAATCAGAGTCTGGAAGAGCAGAGCCGCCGCAGTGAGCACCAGGGAAGCGAAATGGAGGTGCTGACGGAGCAGTACAAACTGGCGCTGGAGCAGCGGCTGGAGGAAGAGCGGGCGAAGATGTCCGAGCAGCTGCACGCACTGGAAATGGATGTACTGACCCGCGATGACCTGATTGGCCAGCTCCGTGGGGAAATTGCCGAACAAAAACGCAATAAGGCGAAAGATGCGAACAGCGGGGCCCAGAAGACCCTGGAGAAGCTGGAAGAGCTGGGGCTGAGCTTTATCGCCTTTCACCCTGGAGCGGGGCACATTTCCATTGCCGCGGACCAGGTGGCCAGCTACATGGAAAACCCGATCGCCTTTGCGGCACGCAAATGCCTGGTAACCGAGGATCATTACCGGGCCTGGTTGGCGCACTATGAAAGCCCCACCTGCCAGGTTCCCGTTGGGGCCGACCAGTCTCCCTGTGGCAAGCGGGTAATCCGTGTGGAGGTGCCCAATCAGTTCAAGCCCGGGGTGTCAGATTGCAATGCTAACCGCTGCCCGAACTGCCGCAATGACTCTGCCATCGACAATGTGCTGCGATTCCGTTGAGCGAGCAATTGTGAACTGGGTCCGCCAGGTGCTTGATTGGTAAGATTTTTGCAGTACTTTTTTCTGATAGGGGCTTTGGCCCGGCAGAATTGCAATCACCATTGCAACAACAAGAACATCGGGAGCCGCTGTTATGGCGCAGGAATCCATCGATAAAAGCCTGTTACAGACGTTTGTGCCGGTTAACGCGCTGTCTGGGGATCAACTGGACTGGCTGCTCGACCAGCAGGAAGTGTGCCGCTATGCGTCAGGTGATGCCCTTTTTTCGCTGGGTGATCAGGACAACACCACGATTTACCTGCTTAGCGGCCGGGTTGAACTAACCGATGAAGACGGCAATAGCCATACAGTCAGTGCTGGGGATACCGCATCCTGGCACCCACTGGAGCATGTGCAGCCCCGGCGCAGTACCGCAAAAGCCGTGGGTGAGGTGAGTGTGGTGCGCTTTGACAGCTTCCGGCTGGATACCATTTTGTCATGGGACCAGTCGGCGGGTTACGTCATTCTTGATATTAATGCTAACTCTGCCTACCAGAACGACCGGGAATGGATGATCCGGTTGCTCAAGTCCAAGCTTTTTCATCGGGTGCCGCCGACCAATATCCTAGAAATCTTTCGCCGTCTCAAAGCCACCCGCCACAAAGAAGGTGAGGTGATTATTCGTCAGGGAGAGGCCGCTGATTGCTGCTATATCCTGAAAGAAGGCGTATGCGAGGTGTCGATCAGCATGGGCGAGAGTGAGCCCACGCCTGTGGCCATGCTGGAAGAAGGGCAGTGGTTTGGTGAGGAGGCGCTGTTGTCCGGCAAGCCGCGTAACGCCACGGTGACCATGGCCACGGACGGTGTGCTGATGAAGCTGGATCGGCAGGACTTCGATGCGCTACTGCGCGAGCCCATCATTAATACCATGCCCGGCGATCAGGTGTTGTCTTCCGCAGAGAAGGGGGCCTGGTGGCTGGATGTGCGTACCAGTGATGAATTCGACCAGGAGCATTTGGTCGGGGCTACCAATATGCCGCTTAACGTATTGCGCCTCAAATCCCGTTTGTTGGATCCGGGCAAGACCTATATCGCCTACTGTGATACCGGCCGACGTAGCGCCACCGCCGCTTTTCTGTTAAAAAACGCCGGCCTGGATGTGATCGTGTTGGATGGCGGCCTGAATGCCAATGCTGGTACCCTGCACGAGTACCTGACTCAGGGGTAGCGCTTGCCGGATGGTGAGGCTGCCCGGCCTTCGGGTTTCGCATCACCCGACGCAGCATTACCTGAATGAGATCCCCCCTGTGGCGCAAGAGAAATTTCGCAATATTGGTTTAATCGCACGGTCTGAAAGTGAGCAGGCGCTCTATTCGTTGCGCCAGCTGATCCACTTCCTGCATGGCCGTGATTGCACCGTCATCCTCGATAAACACATTATCGGCAATCTCCCGGAGATGGGCTTGCAGGCCGCCAGTGCCTCACAAATGGGGGAGTCCTGTGATCTGGTGATTGTGGTTGGCGGGGATGGTAGCCTGCTGGGCGCAGCGCGTACGTTGTCCCGCTATAACGTGCCGGTACTGGGTGTGAACCGCGGCCACCTGGGTTTTCTTACCGACATTCTTCCCTCTGAAATCGAATCCCGGGTCGGTCAGGTGCTGGATGGCGAGTACAGTACGGAGAAGCGTTTCCTGCTGGATCTGGAAGTGCGGCGGGGCAAAACGGTGGTGGGTGAGGGTAGCGCCCTGAACGACATTGTGCTGCTGTCGGGTGACAGTGTGCACATGATCGATTTTGAATTGATGATCGACGGGCACTTTGTCTACGGACAGCGCTCCGATGGCCTGATTATCTCTACGCCCACCGGCTCTACCGCCTACGCCCTGTCCGGGGGAGGCCCCATCATGCATCCCAAGCTGGATGCCATGGTGCTGGTGCCCCTGAATCCTCACACCTTGACCAGCCGTCCGCTGGTGGTGGCGGGTGACAGTGAAATCAAAATCCACATCACCACGGAAAAAGTGCGCCCGTTGGTCAGCTGCGATGGCACCGAAGGGATTCGTCTGCAGGTGGATGATGTGATTGCAATACGCAAAAAACCGCATCGCTTGCAGCTGATTCATCCTCCAGGGCATGATTTTTATCAGGCGTGCCGCTCCAAGCTGGGCTGGAGTAGCCGGCCTGGTGATGGCAGTTGATGGTGTGTCTGTAGGAAGCTGCTTGCAGCCGAACCGTTTTCGCTTGCAAGCAAGCTCCTGCAGCCGCAACGACCACCCATGATGCGCCAGACGTTTGGCGTGCTGCCGTTTTAAAATGAGTTATCGATATGAACTACCAGAGCTTTGAAGATCTTATTGCGTCCATGACCCCGCAAGCCTGCGACAACATGCGCCGTGCAGTGGAAACCGGCAAGTGGGCGGATGGCCGGGTTTTAACCCGCGAGCAAAAAGAGCTCTGCCTGCAGGCAGTGATTGCCTGGGAGCAAAAAAACCTGCCTGAAGAGCAGCGCACCGGGTATATGGAACAGGCCTGCAAGAGCAGTGAAGAAAAACCGGAAGAGCAGCCGGTAATCTTGCGTGGCCCGGATACGCTGCAGTAAACATATTTTAAGTATTTGAATACTTTTCGTCGGTGACCGGCGAGTCGTCCTTGAAAAAACGCCTGCCGGCGTTTCTCGCCATTATTTTTCTGTTACGCGCGTTTGTGGAAAAACGGAATTAATGTATTCTTCCTAGAAACCCTGCTTCGGTAGTGGGGTTAGCGTAGGCACAAATAATTCGTTTGGCTAAAGAGCCTTCTGCTGCTTGTATCAAGCCCCCCTGAGTGTAAGTGCAGGCAACGGCAGGAATTAGATAATAAAAAGTGGTTTGGGAGAGATCATGAATACTTATAAAAAGGTACTGCCCCTGGCAGTGGCTATGGCGCTGGCTGCCTGTGGTGGCGGGAGCGACACGGTACCGGATCAGAGCGGGGGTGCCAGTTTTGACACTCACGCTCGATTTAATCCGGTAACTTCGGATTTGCCTTTGAATACAGACTTGGTTTTTGCGGCGGCGGCCACGTCGGATGGCACGGCAGATGTCGGTGCTCCCTCTAATCCGGTGGAAGCGGGAATCAATGCTTTGGATGGTTTCTCAACCAACGCACCTTTCGACATTTATTTTACCGGAGGTGAGCTGGATGAAGCCTCTATTAAGGTGTGTCAGCAAGCCATGCTAGCCACTGGAGAGTGCGCGCAATCCAATGTATTTGTGCTGGCCCTAGATACGGGTGATGAAGATGCACTTGATCCGTTGAATGTAAATCAGGCTGCACCTTTCCTGTTCCCGTTAGCGGATGTGTCTGCCTCGGTGATTTCCCGTGACGGCGAGCAAAACAACGTATTGAGAATTACGCCGAACAAGCCTTTTAATGCGGCGACCAAGTACCTGGTTTTTGTTACCAATGGCCTGAAGGACACGGATGGCAACTCGGTCGGTGCATCTGCGGCGTATGACGCTTTGGGTGAGTCTGAGCCGCCTGTTGCTGGCGCACTGGCGTCTGTGCGTGGCGCTATTCAGGGTTGGGAAGCGTTGGCTGCTGGCTTTATCGGGCAGGCCTCCGGAGGGGGGATCCCGGGAGAGGTAGCGAAAGATTCGGTGGTGATTTCTTATACTTTTACTACTACCGATCCGGTTACGCCATTGCTTGCTAACGCAGCTCCTAAGGCTGCAATCGTTCAGGCCCAACAGAAGAACTTTGGAGTGGATCCCGGTTCAGCAGTACAGAATCTTGGCGCCATTCTTATGGAAGGTGTGGGTTTGAATTCGCCGGAGCCGCGCGATGTTTCCATACCTGCATCGGGTGTCGATGTGAGTGTTCTGACAGATGGGGCGCTTGAGGACGGCGTGGCGTTGTTGTACACAGGTTCAATAGATGTTCCCTACTATTTGAGAACTCCCGAGACAACGATCTCCGGCAACTACAAATTAGATAGCTGGCAACCAGATAGGGAGCTTGGGGACGCATTGTTGCCAAAAATAAAAGCAAGCCTTCCTGTAGAAGCGGCAGACGAACTACCAGCACAATTACCCTTGGCTGACGCGGATGGGGCTACCTTCAACGTAACTTATCGGTACCCCTTTGCTAAGCAGGCTAGTCTTGAATCCGTTCCTTTGCAGATAACCCTTCCTGATGAGGATTATGAAGTTCAGCCCGGTGTTACCTGTGGCATGGCCAAGCCAAGTGGTTTGCAAGTCGTGATGTATGTGCATGGCATCGGTAGCGACCGCACTTCGGTGGTTTCGCTCGCACATAGCCTAGCCAAGGCCTGTGTGGCAACAGTCGCGATTGATTTGCCTTTGCATGGGGCTCGTGCTTTCGACGCGGGTGATGTGGCGCTCAATTTCATCAACTTGGGTGTGCTGACGAACACTCGTGACAATCTGCGCCAAAGTGTTATGGATCTGCTGAACCTCAATGCCAGTCTGGAAGGCATCGGGCAGGCGCTTGAAGATGGAGATATGGTTGGGCTTGATATCAGTGATGTGAAAGTGGTGGGTGTCTCCTTGGGCGGTATTATTGGTGCGACCTACGCTACAGTTAACCAGTTGGCGATAGCTGTGGATGGTCAGCTGGCAACAGAAGCGGCTACCCCAGCATTTGCAAGCAAGCTGAAACCTTTGAGTGGCCTTGTCGTATCGTCTGGGGGGGGGCAGTTAACTCAGTTGCTAAATAACTCGGAAGCTTTTGGTCCTTCTATCAAAGGTGGGCTGGCTGCAGCGGGTGTTATGGAAGGCAGTTCTGATTTCGAGAAGTTTCTGTATGTGGCGCAAAGTACGGTTGATTCCGGTGATCCCGTTAACTTTGCTGAGGTTCTTGCGGGTGCAGCATCATGCGATCCTGTAAAAGCCCAAGCTGGTGACTACCCAAGTATTCTCACTTGTGGGAGTTTGACAATTCCTGTTTTGGTTCAACAAATTGTCGGTGGCGGAGATGCCTCCGTTTACGGAGATGGCACTGAATACTTGGCCGATCAGGTAGTGCCTAACAGCGTTGACGGTGCCCCGCTGGCCGGGACGATGCCGTTGGCTCGTTTGCTGAATGCGCAGCCGGTAGCGGCGGGAACTGGGCCGACAGATGTCACGGATGTGAGTGCCGCCAATGCGTTGGTTAACCTTACCGTGGGTGAGCATGCCTCCTTGCTGACACCTGGCGACCCGGCTACGGCTGGTGGTTTCATTGCTCTGACCGAGTTACAGACTGAAGTGGTAAGCTTTGTGCGGGCTCCAAGCCAGACAGCAGTGGGTATCACCGAGGCTGACTTGCTTGGTAATGGCACGGTTTTGGCGCCGACGGCGCCTTATGTGCAGGCTGCGCCGTAGTGAGCTGACCTGCAGTGCAGCTCATGGCATCATCAACAACACCCCGCTAGTCGGGGTGTTGTTGTTTTCGCAGAGCAGCCGTTAGGGCTGTGCCGGGACGGATTGGATTGGCCGTCAGGCAAACCTTTTTCAGGAGTAGGGTTATGGAAGGTGCACAAACAGTCAAAACCACCCGCTTGGTGAACTACCAGCCGCCGGCCTATCTGGTTGAGTGGGTGGCGCTGGATGTGGATATCCGTGATGGCGTGACTACTGTCACTAGCAGCTTGTCTCTGCGTCGCAATCCCGCCTCTCCTGACGCCACAGTAATGACCTTCAATGGTGAAGGCCTCCTCTTGCGTACTCTGGCGCTTGATGATGTGGTGCTCGATAGCGACCGCTATCACTACGAGAATGGCCTGTTAACCGTTGAGGGGCTGCCTGAAGCCTGTACGCTCACCTCCGTGGTCGATATTGAGCCGGAAAACAATACCGCGCTGGAAGGGTTGTACCAGTCCAATGGCATGTATTGCACCCAGTGCGAAGCGGAAGGCTTTCGCCATATTACGTTTTTCCCGGACCGTCCGGATGTTCTGTCTCGATTTACCACTACGGTGCGGGCGGATAAGCAGCGCTATCCGTTGCTGTTATCCAATGGTAACCCGGTAGATCAGGGAGAAGAGGGGGGGCGCCACTGGGTGACCTGGGAAGACCCGTTCCCGAAACCCTGTTATCTGTTTGCCCTGGTGGCCGGTGACCTGTCTTGCCTGGAAGATACCTTCGTGACGGTATCCGGGCGCAAGGTGGCATTGCGGCTGTATGCTGAGCACCGTGATCTGGACAAGCTGGACCATGCCATGGCGTCGCTGAAAAACGCCATGCGCTGGGATGAGCAGGCCTATGGCCGCGAATACGATCTGGATATCTACATGATCGTGGCGGTCAGCCACTTCAACATGGGGGCCATGGAAAACAAGGGCCTCAATATCTTCAACACCTCCTGTGTGCTGGCCCACCCCTCGACTACCACAGACGCAGGGTTCCAGCGGGTGGAATCCGTGGTGGCTCACGAATACTTCCATAACTGGTCCGGTAACCGGGTGACCTGTCGCGACTGGTTTCAGCTAAGCCTGAAAGAAGGGTTTACGGTCTTTCGCGATCAGCAATTTTCGGCGGACATGAATTCCGCTGCCGTTCAGCGGGTGGAGAACGTGGATTTCCTGGTGAACCACCAATTCCCGGAAGATCAGGGGCCCATGGCCCACGCCGTTCGCCCGGAGGAATACCAGAAAATTGATAATTTCTACACCCTGACCATTTATGAAAAAGGGGCGGAAATTGTTCGCATGCAGTATCACCTGCTGGGGGCGGAGAATTTCCGCAGGGCGACAGATCATTATTTCGAGGTAAATGATGGCAAGGCGGTAACCTGTGATGACTTCGTGGCCAGCATGGAGGCCGTTTCCGGCCGTGATCTGGGCCAGTTCAAACGTTGGTACAGCCAGGCGGGCACGCCGGTGCTGACCGTTACCGACGAGTACAGTGAGGGGCAATATCACCTCACTTTTCGGCAACATACTCCTGCCACCCCCGGTCAGGAGGACAAGCAGCCTCTGGTGATCCCGATCCGTCTGGCCCTGCTGGATGAACAGGGTGCGCCCTGTGCGCTGGGCGCGAACGGGCAGGGTGAGCAGGTCATCATTGTGGATCAGGTGCAACAAACCGTGTCTTTCGCGGTGCCTGAAGGTGTGACGCCCTCGTTACTGCGTGGATTCTCTGCCCCGGTGGTGCTGGATTATGCCTACACGCAGGCGCAGCTGGCACGACTGCTGGCGTATGACAGTGATGGCTATTGCCGCTGGAATGCGGCTCAGCGCCTTTACTTTGCCGCCCTGGATCGGCTGGTGGTTGAGCCTGGGGAGGCGGATGCTGAAGCTGCGGCGCTGGTGCCCGTGCTGGAACAGGTCATTGCACGCAGCGATGAAGATCCCGCTCAGGCCGCGTTGTTGCTCACCTTGCCCAGTGAAGTGGCATTGGGTGACCGGCATACACCCTTGAGCCCGGCATCCATTCACCGGGCTCACCGTGCCATGAAACGGGCACTGGGCAAGGCTCTGCAACCGTACTGGCTGTCGCTGGCAGAAAACCTGCTGGCGACGGAATTGAGCATGGATGGCCGTGCCATGGGGCGGCGGCAATTACGTAATCTGGCACTGGACTTTTTGGCAGCAGGCGGACACGACGAAGCGGCGCGATTGGCGGTGGAACTGTTCGAGCTTCCCCTGTGCATGAGCGAAGAGCTGGGCGCGCTGAAGGTACTGGTGCACCATGGCTTGCCGGGGGCTGATCAGGCACTGGCACAGTTTGCCGAGCGTTGGCAGGAAGAGGCGCTGGTGATGGATCAGTGGTTTGCGGTGCAGGCTACGGTGCCGGGCGAGCAGACCGTCGAGCGAGTCAATGGCCTGCTCGAACACCCGGCCTTTGACTGGAAAACGCCAAATCGGGTGAGGGCACTGGTGGGTACATTCACCAATGGCAACCCGTCAGCCTTCCATGCGGAAAATGGGGAGGGCTACCGGTTGTTTGCTCAGGCACTGTCCCGGCTGGATGCCATCAATCCGCAGGTGGCGGCCCGCCTTGCCAATGGTGCGGCGCGCTTGCCTCGGCTTGAACCGCAGCGCCGGGAGCGGCTGGCAGAAGTGCTTGCCAATGTGCAAAAAAATGCATCCAGTAACGTGGCAGAAGTACTGGGCCGTATACTGTCATCCTGATTTCCGGGAGCCGCCTGATGGAGCTGTACGGGGCGAATAACGGGATGACCGGCTGGTCGTTAATAATAGAGTACACAGGGGATTTATTTTTTTCCCTGATGTGTAAGAATTATGCATTAGCTCGGGCGGTGGTTTGTATCAGGAAGAATGATGGGACCTGCTGCAAATGGGAGCTACTGTTGCCCGAGTAAAAACAATAAAGCCATGCGCATGGCAATTCGGAGAGCTACATGAATAATAATCACCTGCGTAAAACCAGGCTGGCGATGGCTGTGGCCAGCATCACTGCCCTTACCGGGCTGTCCCTTCCTGCTTCAGCGGTTCAACTGGATTTTGAAAACCCGGACTGGTCCGGGCGACTGGATACGACCTTGTCTGTAGGTGCCTTGTTCCGGACCGAAGGGCAAGACTCCATGTTGGCAGCCACCGGTGATGTGGTTGACATGACCAAGGCCGGTTACGGTTCTCAGATCAACAAGAACGATGCCAATAATAACTACGATACGGGCCTGGCTTCTCTGGTGTACAAAATTACCCCGGAGCTGGATCTGAGCTGGCAGGGCAAGTACGGCATGTTTCTGCGCGGCACCGCGTTTTATGATCAGGTGATCATGGGTGGCGGGCATGATGGAGGGCAGCTTGTTAAAGCGGCCGGTTTCCCTGGTGCCATGGGCTTTACCCGTTATGCCACCTATTCCGATTACGCGAACAATGGTACTGGTGATGATTTCAGCCGTGACGCTGAACGTTACGCTGGCCAGAGAGCCCGACTGCTTGATGCATATGTATGGGGTAATTTCGATCTTTTCGAGCGACCGCTGAACGTGCGCCTTGGTCAGCAGGTTATCAATTGGGGGGAGGCGCTGTTCATGCAGAACGGCGTCAATACCGCTAATTATTTTGACCTGAACGCTCTGCGTCTGCCAGGTTCCGAGATCAAGGAAGCCTTGCTGCCGCTAGACAGCCTCTACTTTTCTTACGGCCTGACCTTCAATGCCACGCTGGAAGCGTTCTACCAGTTTGAGTGGAAGAACTCTGAAGATGCGCCGTCCGGCACTTACTTCTCTACCCATGATGCCTTCCCTGGCAAAGGGGCGGACAATGTAATTGTAGATGGTCGCGTTGTTGCGCTGAGTGCCGTTAGTTCGGGAGCTATTCCTTCACCAGGTATTCTTGAGCCCGGTTTTGCAAACTATACCGCCTCAAATTACGGTTCTGATTACCAGTATGAAGCCACTCAAGTAACGGTAAATCGTATACGCGATAGAGAAGCTAGCGACAGCGGCCAGTTCGGTTTGGCGTATCGTTACTTTGCCGAAGGACTAAATGGGACTGAGTTTGCTCTTTATTATACCAGAACCCATGCTCGTACCCCCGTCGTTGGTTCTAGCTTGAATAATCTGCAGAACGGCAAGGGCGGTGGCGTTACAGAAATGGCGAGAACCATCGATACTGCCGAATATCAGATGGCCTATGTAGAAGATCAGGACATGTTTGGCGCCAGCTTTAATACCAGCATTGGCAGCATGTCGCTTGCTGGTGAACTGGCATATCGGCCGAAACGTGCAATTATCAATGAAGGCGGTGATAACCTGATTTCTGCCCTTGCTGGTGTTGCGGGACAGTCCGCACTGCAAGGTCAGGATGTGGCTATTGGTGATTTGACTGGGCACTGTGTTCGCGCGGAGATGGGCGGCTCCTGTTTGTCCGCTGATGCTTTGGTACAAGACGGTCATCTGTACTATTTCTACGACGAAGTGGAAAGCTATAACGGCTCACTCGTAAGTATCTTCAACTTTGGCCCAACATTTGGTTCTGATGGTTTGATTGCATTGCTTGAACTTGGTGTCGAGCACATCGAAGGGTTGGAAAACCCTGATCTGGAATACAATTCAACAGCGGCTATTCTGGACTCCGAGGCCCAGATTCTCAGCCCTGATGATCCGAATAAGTATTATATGGACCCTACTTCCTGGGGCTACCGTGCGGTGCTGAAGGCGGATTACAGTAATGTTTTCGCGGGCGTTTCCATGAGCCCGAGCGTGCGTTTTGCCCATGATGTAAACGGTAACTCTCCGATTGGCGGCAACTTTATGGAAGACCGTAAAGCAGCCACCCTGGGCGTGAGTTTCCTGTACTTGAACAACCTGGAAGTGGCCATGTCTGGTACCACCTTCTGGGGCGCCAAATATTCCAACAAACTGGCCGACCGGAACAACGCTTCGGTTTCTGTTAAGTACTCTTTCTAATTTGTTCCAGGCCGGGGTGCCGGCCTGTTTTTAACGGAGAGCAATCATGTTGAAGAAATTGACCGCAATGGGTGGTGCCCTGGCACTGTCTCTGAGTGTGGCGGCCAATGTGCACGCTGGTGTTTCCAGCCAGGAAGCGGCGAAGCTGGGTACATCCCTGACGCCTTTCGGTGCACAGATTAAAGGCAACGGCAAAGCTACCTCTACAGGTCTGGGTATCCCGGATTACACCGGCGGCATCCAGCGCAAGGATATTCCCAAGACTTATACCCGTCCGGGCCAGCATCACCCGGACCCGTACAAATCTGACAAAATCGCCTTCACCATTAACGCCCAGAACGTGTCCCAGTATGCGGATAAGGTGCCGGACGGTGTGCAGGCCATGCTGAAAACCTACCCGGATACCTTCAAGCTGAATGTGTACCCGAGCCACCGCTCTACGTCTGCGCCACAATGGGTGTACGACAACACCAAAAGCAACGCCACCAAGGCCAAGCTGGGTGAAACCGGCGTGGACAATGCTTTCGGCGGCATTCCGTTCCCGATTCTGAGCGGTACTAACGAGCAGAAAGCCAAGCAGGCAATCTGGAATCACATTTTGCGCTGGCGTGGTCTGTACGTGGTGCGTCGTGCGTCAGAAGTGGCTGTTCAGCGTAGCGGTGCCTACTCGCTGATTACCTCACAGCAGGAAGTGTATTTCCGTTATTACGATCCGAAGTACAACTTTGACTCCCTGGATAACATCATTTTCTACTACCTGTCCTTCACCAAAGCGCCGGCACGTCTGGCTGGCGGTGCGGTACTGGTACACGAAATGCTGGACCAACAAAAAATGCCGCGCCAAGCTTGGGGCTACAATGCCGGCCAGCGTCGCGTGCGTCGTGCACCTAACCTGGCTTACGACACGCCGATTGCGGCGGCCGATGGCCTGCGTACGGCAGACGACACCGATATGTATAACGGTGCGCCGGACAAGTACAACTGGAAGCTGGTTAGCGAGAAACCAGTGGAAATGTTCATCCCGTACAACAACTACAAGCTGGATAGCCCGGATGTGAAGTACGAGACCTTGCTGCAGCCAGGGCACGTCAATGCGGATTACCAGCGTTGGGAACTGCATCGCGTCTGGGTGGTGGAAGCAAACCTGAAAGAAGGTGAGCGACACATCTACCAGAAGCGTCGTTTCTATATTGATGCAGATTCCTGGCAGATTGCCGCCATCGACCAGTACGACCGTCGTGGCGAGCTGTGGCGCGTGAGCCTGGCTTACATCAAGAACTACTACGAAGTGCCGACCCAGTGGACGGCTCTGGATACCTTCCACGACCTGCGTGCTCAGCGTTACCACGTGCAGTTCCTGGATAACGAAGAGTCTTCCATCCTGGATTACAGCCAGCCGGTACCGGGCGATCGTTATTTCCACCCGGCAGCGCTACGTCGCCGCGGTCGTTAATTATAAAAAATGCCGGCTCAATGAAGCCGGCAAGGCAAAACGACCGGGACGCCACCCATGGCCCCCGGTCGTTTTGTGCTCGGCCCTGGAACGGGGCCCTCGGGAAGAGTAAGGGACAATGAAAAAAACAGTGTTAATGGCTCTGTCGGCCATGCTGTCTGCGCCTCTGCAGGCAGATTTCGTTTCGAATGATGCTCCACTGGTCACGGCTAACAATTATCTGGATATCGCTTATGCGGATAGCCGGGTCGTTGCTGTGGGTGACCGGGGTAAAATTCTCTATTCCGATGATCAAGGCGATCACTGGAAGCAGGCGGTAACGCCATCTGAAGTACTGCTCACCTCGGTGTGTTTTGCTGATGCCCGCCATGGCTGGGCCGTTGGCCACGATGCGGTGGTACTGGGCAGTGATGATGGCGGTGAAACCTGGACCGTGCAGTACAGTGACCCCTTGGGTAGCGGCGAGGAGGATGCGGCGCCGGTTGAGGAGGAGCTGGATGACTACGCCATGGATGATCTCTATGGCGACCCCTATGGTGATGATGCCTACGGTGATGAAGGCGACGATCTCTATGGCGATAGTGCTGCCATGGCACCGGTAGATACCTCCGGTGCACCGTTGCTGGATGTGTTCTGTGATAGCCGTGATCGTGCCGTTGCTGTGGGAGGATATGGCTACTTCCTGCAAACCACCGATGGTGGTGAAACCTGGAATAAAGCTCTGGATCGTCTGGATAACCGTGATGGCTGGCATTTGTATGACTATGCCGCTGCCAAAGGTGGAAACGATCGTTACGTGGTGGGCGAAAAAGGCGTGATGTTCCACTCAGCTGATAAAGGCATGAGCTGGGAAAAACTGCAAAGCCCTTACAGCGGCACCCTGTTCGGGGTGACGGCGATCTCTGATTATAAAGCGCTCACTTACGGCCTGCAGGGCAATGTGTGGTTGACGGCCAATCGGGGTCGCAGTTGGGTGAAAATCCCCTCAAAGCTGAGCCGTGGTGTTAACGATGGCACGGTACTGGCGGATGGCACCGTGGTACTGGTCACTAACGCCGGTGGCATCCTTACCAGCCATGATGGCGGTCAATCTTTCTCCCTGCGGTTCTTGCCGGATCGCGATTCTATCTCCGCAGTTCTTCCCCGTGATGCAGGTGGCATTCTTGTCGCCGGGCAGGGTGGATTGCGCGTGATTGAAGACGTTAAATAAGGGGCTCAGCAATGTCAGGTCGTATTTCCAAAAGTATTGCCAGTGGGCTGTTTGCTGTTCGGCCCCTGATTCTGCTGGCCTTTATCGCAGCCACCGTGCTGTTGGGGTTCCAGGCTAGCAAGATCCAACTGAACACCGATATCCGCAAGATGGTTCCGCTGGATCATCCTTATATTCAGAACTTCCTCGAACACCAAAATGACTTGAGCTTGGGTAATGATGTCCGCGTGATTGTTGCGGAAACTCAAGGCGATGACATTTTCAACGAAGACTATGTCAATGCGTTGAAAGAAATCACTGACGAAGTGTTCGCGCTGGAAGGCGTTGATCCGAGCAAAATCCGTTCACTGTGGACCAGCAATGTACGCTGGAACGAAGTGACCGAACAGGGCTTTCAGGGCGGGGAAGTGATTCCTGCAGGCTACGATGGCTCGCAAGATTCGCTGGAACAACTGCGCACCAACGTGCTGCGTTCCGGGCAGGTGGGCCGTCTGGTCGCCGATAACTTCCAGTCCAGCGTAGTACACGCCTATTTGCTGGATGCGCTGGGCGATGACGGTGTCGATATTCCGGTTCTGTCCGCCCGGCTGGAAGAGATCCGCGGCAAGTATCAGGATAAATACCCGAACGTTCGCATTCACATTGTCGGCCTGGCAAAAAAAGCTGGTGACGTGATGGCGGCAGCGGAAGAAGTGGCCATGTTCTTCTTCTTCACCCTGGGGCTGATCGCGCTTCTGCTGTTAATCGATACCCGCTGCCTGCGCAGTGCACTGACCGTGACGGCCTGCTCCTTTGTGGCCGTTATCTGGCAGCTGGGCATTGTCAGCAGCCTGGGCTTCACCATCGATCCCTATTCCATGCTGGTGCCGTTCCTGGTGTTTGCCATTGCGGTATCCCACGGTGTTCAGATCGTTAACACCCTGGCCAACTACGCCGCAGAAGGGCGTAGCTCGCTGGATTCGGCACGCGCTACTTTCCAGGCGCTGTGTGTGCCGGGCATGGTGGCACTGGTGTCGGATGCCATCGGCTTCCTCACTCTCTACATGATTGATGTGGGGGTGATCCGTGAGCTGGCCATGGCGGCCAGTATTGGTGTGGCGGTGATCATTATTTCCAACCTGGTGGTGGTGCCGCTGGTACTGTCTTATCTGGGCGTGAGCGGAGCTTCCGTTCGCAAGATTCAGGCAGGGGAGAAGAAAGATCATCCGTTGGCAGGATTGTTTGCCCGCTTTACTCGCACCCCACTGGCCGCGCTGTCCATCGCTGTGGCTGTGGCGGGTTACGGTGCCGGTATTTATCTGAGCCAGGACCTGAAAATTGGTGATCTGGACAAAGGGGCGCCCGAATTGTGGCCGGACCCGTGTGAAGACATGGATTGCCCCCGTGGTTATGAGCCCAAACCTCGCTACCGCTACAACCATGACGTCAACTTCCTGGTATCCAATTACTCAGTGAGTGCGGACGTACTGGTGGTTATGGGCAAGACCCCGGTGGAATCCTGTAACACCTATGCGGCCATGCAAATCGTGGATGACCTGGCGTGGAACCTGCGCAATGTGGAAGGGGTGCAAGACGTGACGACCATCGCGTCTGCGACGAAGCTGATCTCGACCAACATGAATGAAGGGTCCATGAAGTGGGCGACCATTTCCCGGGACCAGTATGCGTTGAATAACGTCATGAGCTTCATGCCGGACAGCCTGTACAACCTGGATTGCTCGCTGACACCGGTTTATGTGTTCCTGGACGATCACAAGGCTGAAACGTTGGAGCGTGTTACCGGTGCAGTGGCTGACTTTGCCGAGGCTCGTAACAACAAGGATGTGATGGAGCTGAAGCTGGCCTCCGGTAACGCCGGCGTGGAAGCGGCCACCAACCAAACCATCGCCGCCAGCCAGTACCCGATGCTGGCTCTGGTTTATGCGGTGGTGTCGGTACTGATCCTGATCGCTTTCCGCTCTTTCCGTGCGGTGATTTGTATCATTGTACCGCTGGGGCTTACCTCCATTCTCTGTCAGGCACTGATGGCTCACCTGGGTATCGGCGTAAAAGTCGCGACTCTGCCGGTGATCGCTTTGGGTGTAGGTATCGGTGTGGATTACGGCATTTATATCTACAGCAAGCTGTCTGAATACCTGAAGCAGGGTATGGAACTGGAAGATGCCTACAAGCAGACCCTGAAAACCACAGGTAAAGCGGTGGCGTTCACCGGGATTACCCTGGCGGTGGGTGTTGTCTTCTGGGTCTTCAGTTCCATCAAGTTCCAGGCGGACATGGGCATCCTGCTGACCTTTATGTTCCTGTGGAACATGATCGGTGCCCTCTGGCTTCTGCCGGCTCTGGCTCGCTTCCTGCTCAAGCCGGACCCGGCCCGCGCCAAACTACGCAGTTAACTGGCGCGCTGATTTCGTTAGTTATGTTCAAGCCCGGCTCTGCCGGGCTTTTTTTGTGCCGCTTTGCGGCTGCAACACGGTTCACGCTGCAGGCAACATGCCCCGCGTAGCGGATGTTGGGAGGGGATAGCGCGTGGACCGGCTTTCCAATGGGTTCACCGTTCGCTTCACTGTCGGACACAAAACATCGAAGTCACCGGAGCCGTTGGCTATAATGCCGCCGATTACCACCGATCGGGCTCTTTCATGCTGTACTCCCTGGCACGACCTTTACTGTTCTCTCTCTCTGAAGAGCATTCTCACGAGCTGACGCTGGCATTGCTGCGCAAGCGAGCAGGCAAGCTGTGGCCGGGTGCGGTGCCGGCGGCACCGAAAGAAGTCATGGGCATCGAGTTTGCCAACCCGGTGGGGCTGGCTGCCGGGCTGGACAAGAACGGTGACTGTATCGATGGTCTGGCTGATCTGGGTTTTGGCTTTATTGAAGTGGGGACTGTCACGCCACGTCCGCAACTGGGTAATCCTCAGCCGCGCCTGTTCCGCCTTCCCCAGGCCCAGGCGCTGATCAACCGGATGGGGTTCAATAATCTTGGCGTGGAATACCTGGTAGGGGCGGTGAAACGTAGCCGCTATAAAGGAGTGCTGGGGATCAACATTGGCAAGAACAAGGATACCCCGGTGGAAGATGCGGTTCAGGACTACCTGATTTGCCAGCAGAAAGTGCATGCCTATGCCAGCTACCTGGTGGTCAATGTGTCCTCGCCCAATACGCCGGGTTTGCGCACCCTGCAGCACGGTGCGGCTCTGGATGAGCTGCTGGGTACGTTGCGCGAAGCCCAGACGCGCCTGGACCAGGAGCACCGTCGCCGGGTGCCGCTGGTGATCAAGATTGCCCCGGATAACAGCGAAGAAGAGCTGCAGGGGATGGCAGAAGCCTTTGTGCAGCACGGAATCGACGGTGTGTGCGTGGGCAATACCACCTTGTCCCGCGAGGGCGTGCAGGGCCTGAAGCATGGAGAGGAGCAGGGTGGGCTCAGTGGTGCGCCGTTAACCCCCATTGCCAACCGGGCGCTGGCTGCCATGCGCCATGCGCTTAATGGTCGTATCCCGATTATCGGCGTGGGGGGCATCAATAGTGCTGATGATGCGCTGGAAAAACAGCGCCAGGGTGCGGACCTGGTACAGATTTACAGTGGCTTGATCTACCAGGGGCCGGGTCTGATCGGTGATATTGCCCGTGCCTGGCCGAAAGGCATTTGAGCTAAAGGCGCAACGGGTTTTCAGCCGCCTGCTAGCGCTTTATACGAAGCCGCTGTAGGCGTTCCCTTCCAGGGGACGAACCTCGTGCAGCGAGGGCGTTCTCAGTGGTCAAAAGGTTTTCATCCTGGTTGCGTATTGAGATGGACATTAAAGACGGATATTAAAAAGGGCCCGGGTGGGGCCCTGTGGGTCGGCGCGTGAACGCGTCGGCGTTGTGAAACTGGAAGATATTAACCGATATTTTTCAGATTCTGGATGCTGGCGACGCCGAGCATTCCGTGAGCAAAGTCAGTGCGACCTTCGCGCCATCCCCCCATCCAGTTGGTGCGTGCCTGGAGCGTGCCAAACGGGCAGTCTTCGCGGGATTTTCCATCCAGGCCGGCGTTGTATCCCCGGTTGTAAGCGCGGTCGTCTTTACTACGTTTTTGTCGCTTCATAAACGCTTTCCCTTTCACAGATAGCGGTACCGAAAAATGGCCCCTCGGCTGAATATGTAGCCAAGTAGCGGGGCCGACACATTCAGTATGTGAAAGCGGTAAGGTGGTGTCGAATACCATGTAGCAATATGGTCAGTGCTGGTTAAGCATATGACGTATAAAGGACAGGTTGATGACCGTTTGTGTAATGCCATGAAAAACAAGCAGTTAGTTTTTCGGGTGGGGCATGAATCAGTCACTTAAGAGGATTTGGTAATGGAATTTGTGGCCACCTGCATGCCAGGCCTGGCAGATTTGCTCAGTGATGAATTGTCTTCATTGGGCATATCCGTAACAGAAACCGGGCGCGCCCACGTGAGCTTCACTGGGGGCTCTGCGGATGCCCTTAAGGTGTGCCTGTGGTCGCGCCTGTCCGAGCGGGTTCTGTTGCATCTGGCCACGTTGGGGGTCACCCCTGATATTGCCCCGGAAAAGCTGGCTGCCAGCCAGGATTGGCTGTCTTTGGTGGGCAACAATGCGCCGGTACACGTGCACATTGAGCACGGCGCAGAGGTACGGGGTGATAACCGGATCAGCGCCAAACGTTTTATCCAGGCTCTACCAGAGCAGTTTGCGATTTCGCGGGAACCGAAGGGCAGTTGCTGTATCCGTGCCCGTCTGGACTTGAACGAAGCGCACCTGTGGCTGGATCTGGCCGGTGAGCCCCTGCATCGTCGCGGTTACCGCCTTGCGGGCGGCCGGGCGCCGTTGCGTGAAACCCTGGCGGCGGCGATGCTGTGGGCCATCGGCTGGGGCAAGGCAGATCGACATCCTGCCTTGTTGGACCCGTTCTGCGGCAGTGGCACCCTGGTGATTGAGGCCGCTTTGATGGCTGCCGGACGCGCGGCAGGGGCCCAGCGCCAGCACTATGGTTTCCAGCACTGGCGCGGTTGTCGTCGCCAGTTGTGGCTGGATGCTCAGCAGGAAGCCGGTGAGAGCGCGAATCGCCCAGTGCCGGCGTTGTCATTGAAAGGCTTTGATGCCGATAGCAAGACTCTGCCGTTGGCACTGCAGAACGCCGAGCGTGCCGGGGTGCGCAATGCGATTCATTTTGAGCGCCGGGAGCTGGGGGCGCTGCGGCCACGCGACTTTGTCGCCAACGGCATTGTGGTGGGTAATCCTCCCTGGGGCGAGCGTCTTGACGAGAAACAGCAGGCGGGCTGGCTACACTATTCTATCGGCCGGATTCTTGCGGTACGCGCGCCGGGTTATCAAGCGTTGTTGTTAGGCGCCGATGTGGATGTGATGGATCGTTCCGGGATGAACCTGGAACAGCAATGGCGCTTGAAGAACGGGCCTTTCAATAACTTTATTCGCCTGTATTCCCCGCGCAAGCAAACGCCGCCTGCGGTGGCGCAAGTCGCTGATGAGGGCGCTTTTAATGTGCCGGAAGGCGCGCAGCCTTTGCTCAACCGTTTGCGTAAAAACGGCAAGCATCTGCGCCGCTGGCTGGAGCGGGAAGATATCCAGTGTTATCGCCTCTATGATCGCGATCTACCGGAATTCAATGTGGCGGTGGATATCTATGGCGACCAGGTGCTGGTGCAGGAATTCAAGGCACCGAAAACGATTGACCCTGAAAAAGCCAAGGCGCGGCGTGACTGGGCGGTAACGGCGGTGCGGGCGGCTCTTGGCGTGCACCGTGAGCAAGTGCACCTGCGTACGCGCGAGAAACAGAAGGGGAACCAGCAATACCAAAAGCTGGATACCCAAGGGCACTATCGGGTAGTGCGGGAAGGTCAGGCTCAGTTGCTGATAAACCTGCAGGATTACCTTGATACCGGTTTGTTTCTGGATCACCGCCCCACGCGACTGCGCATTGCGGAGCAGGCTAGCGGGAAACGCTTCCTGAATCTGTTTGCCTACACCGGTTCAGCCACGGTGCACGCTGCCGTCGGTGGCGCCAAGCGCACGGTGACCGTTGATTCGTCGAAACGCTATCTGGACTGGATGGCCTGTAACCTGGCGGCCAACGGCTTCTCCACCGACCAGCACGAGCTGGCCCGTATGGATGCCATGCGCTGGCTGGATGAGTGCAAAGAGCAGTTCGATCTGGTGTTCTGCGATCCGCCCACCTTTTCCAACAACAAATCACGCAGTGACTTTGTGGTGGAAGAACACCATGGCGACCTGATTCGCAAAATCATGCGTTGCCTGGAGCCGGGTGGGGTGTTGTATTTCTCCTGTAATTACCGCCGTTTCCAGATGGATGAAAGCATCAGTAAATGGTTCGACGTGGAAGATATTTCCCGCTGGAGTATCCCGGAGGATTTCCGGCGAAATGAAAAAATCCATTACTGCTACGCGATTCGTCATGTGGAGGACGCATGACGGTTGTGCTCTATACCACCCTGGGTTGTCACCTTTGTGACCAGGCCAGGGAGCTGGTGGCCATGGTGAATCCGGGGCTGGTGCTTACCCCGGTGGATATCGCCGAGGATGATGCCTTGATCGAACAGTATGGTGAGCGGATTCCGGTGTTGGTGCGTGAGGGCAAAGAGCTGGCCTGGCCATTTGGCGTGCTCGACGTGCAGCAGTTCCTTTCCTGAAGTTGTGGTTGCCGGGTTATACCTTCCAGGCTTTCTGTGCCCTTGGGTAAACCCGACCCGCAGCCTCCGCGGTTCCGTGATGGAACAGCGTCCCGGTTAGCGAAATAACGCTAACGCATTGTGATAGGTCATGGCGGCCACGTCCGGTGTCTGCTGACCACGTAACTGTGCGACCTGCTGGCCAATCCAGGGGAGTAGCGCCGGTTCGTTACGGCGTTTTTTTGGGGGGGCTTCCGGCAGGTCCCGGGGCAGCAGGTAAGGGGCGTCGGTTTCCAGCAGCAGGCGCTGATCCGGAATATTGGGCACCAGTTCTGCCAGTGGCTTGCCGCGGCGCTCGTCGCAAACCCAGCCAGTAATGCCGATATGGCAATCCAGATCCAGATAGCCAAACAGCGCCTGACGTGACCCGGTGAAGCAATGTACGACCGCGCCGGGCAAGTCATCGCGAAACGCTTTCAGGATGGGTAGAAAACGCTCGTGGGCGTCGCGCTCATGGAGGAACACAGGCAGCTTCAGCTCTGCCGCCAGTGCCAGTTGCGCTTCGAAGGCGCGTTCCTGGTCCGGGCGGGGAGAGAAGTCCCTGTTGAAATCCAGCCCCATCTCACCTGCTGCTTTTGTCTGCTCATGGGCGAGCAATTCTCGCAGTTCTTTTTCCAGGGCAGGCGAGTAAAAGCGGGCGCTGTGCGGGTGCAGACCAGCGGTGGCGAACAGGGTGGGATATTCGCCGGCCAGGGCAATGGCGGCGCGTGACTCGTCGATACTGGTGCCGGTAATCAATTGCCAGGCAACCCCGGCCGTGACCGCCCGTTCAATCACCGTGTCGCGATCGTCGTTGAATTGCCGATCGGTCAGGTTAACGCCGATATCGGCCCATTGCTCAGGCCCGGTGTTCTGCGTTTTCGAAGGTGTGTTGCTGTGAGGTGCGGTCATCGGTGTCCTGTTCAGATAGCTGCTCGCGCAGAGATTCTACCCGACGACGGTTAGCACCTAAATCCCAATACCCCGCCCGCGAGGCCGAGCGCACTTCCACCACGCCATTATCGCGAACATAGAAGGTCACATCGTCCACAAACCGCAAGATTCGGCTGGTGAAGCGGGCCTGGATGCGTGATTGGCCGACCACGTCATATTCCACGCGGGGCAGGCTGCCAAGCAGGCTTTCCAGCTTTTTCAGGCTGCTTCCCCGATCGGCGCCAGCCTGCAGAGGGGCTACGCGCTTATCGCTCTGTGTGGCCAGGCTGGACACACAGTTCGGAGAATCGGGGCAGGGCGCAAGAAGATGGGTTTCAGCCATGGCAAACGCACTCCATACAATCAGGCAGATACCTATACCCGTGTGGATACAGGCTTTAATAAGAATTCGGGTCACGAATCAGCCCCACAAATATGCCTTCGATGATAAGTTGATCAGCGGGCACCTTGATGGGCTCATAGGCTTCGTTGGCCGGCAACAGGGTGGCGCTGGATTTGTTCAACTTTAAGGTCTTCACTGTGACTTCTTCGTCAATGCGAGCCACAACGATTTCCCCGGACCGTGCCACATTGGATTTGCGCACGGCAATCAGGTCCCCATCGAAGATACCTGCATCCACCATACTGTCGCCCTGAACCTTCAACAGATAGGTAGGGCGTTGCTTGAACAGCCCCTGGGGCACCGGCACCGTGCGCTCAACGTTCTCGATGGCTTCAATGGGAACACCAGCGGCGACTTTGCCGACAATGGGCAGTTCCTCTTCGCCCCAATAGGCATGATCCAGCAACTGGATGCCGCGAGAACGATCGCTGTGCAGTTTTATGTAGCCCTTACGCTCCAGGGCGCGGAGATGGTCGGACGCCGCATTCTTTGACTGGAACCCCATGATGTCGGCGATCTCTGCGCGGGTTGGGGCCATGCCGCTGTCCGAGAGACATTCACGGATGCAATCGAGAACCTGTTGTTGCCGGTCGGTAAGTTTGCTGCTCATAACCTTCTCCCTGTTTCCCGCAGAGTGGAGCGCTTGTCAATCTTGCCGGGGCGCTCTTGTTCGGTGCTAGCTGCGCGATTCGTGTAGGCATTCATATGGTTGTTTGCCTGAGCTTGTAAGTCTTGGCTGACAGGCAGTGCTACATTCAGGATGCTAGCATGGATGCTGACTATATGAACAGTGCTATTTGAGCAGTTGTTGGCGAAGTTTTTATACCGCTTTTACGTCCCCGTCGTTGCCCTGCTGCGACGCGGGCACTAGCATATGACAATAATTCCATCATAACAGTGGGGATAGTAGATGGAGCAGGCCAATAATAATGATTTCGGCCAGCAACGGCGGCGCCAGCTGTTAGCCGGTGTGCCGTTTTTTAATGAAATCGCCCGTGATGATCAGGACGAATTTGCGCAGCTTGAAAAGACGACCCGCCTTTGGGTAGCCGCTTCCGGGGAAAGTGTCATCCGTGCTGGTGATGTGGATTCCACCCTGTATTTTTTGCTCCGGGGGCAGCTTGAAGTCCTCTCGGATAATCCAGAGGAAGCTCCGCTTTACTATGTCTCACCCGGTGAAGTATTTGGCACCTTGTCCATGCTTCTGGGAACGCCCCGCAGCGCTACCATAAAGGTGGCGGACAATGCTCGGGAGGCGGTATTGGCAAGCCTGGACTTCAATGAATTCAACGACGATGACAGTGCCTATTCGTTGGCTACCCGTCTGGCCTTCTTCCATATGATTGTTCACCACATCCGCTGGACCCTGGAAGTAAAACGAATGCAGGCGCCGACCCACGAGCTGGTCCATTCCATGCGCAAACTGCCGGTTTTTCATGGTGAGAAAAACAGCCAGGAAGAGCTGGCTGCACTGAAAGTGCAGGCTCAGGGGCTGGCTGAATTGTTGTGTCGTTGGAACGGAGAAAGCCAGGCCAGTACCGGGGCGCTGCAGCTTACCTGATTCGCGTTTGCGTCAGTTCCCGTGTGGGGGGCTCCCCCGGTGCGGGACATCCGGGCTTTCTGTTACTGGTCGACTTTCACGGCCAGTACGTCGCAGTGGGCGCCAGGCACCAGCCCGCGTGCGGTTGAGCCCAGCAGCAGGGCCAGGCCGCTGCGAGTATGGCTGCCCACCACGATCAAATCCGCCCCTAGCTTGTCTGCCTTGTCGAGAATGGTCTTTTCGATGGATCCCATGTCCACGTAAACATTGGTCTCGGGAATCTTGTATTGCCCTGCGTATTTGTCTGCCATTTCACGGGCCTGTTTCATCAGGCCGCTTTGCAAGTCCGTCACATCCATGGGCACATCCGCGCCGTAAGCCAGAGCCAGCGGTTCGATGACATGGATCAGATGGAGCTCGCCGTCATTGCCCGACAGTACGCCCGCAGCGCGGGACAGCACCTGTGCGGATTCGTCGCTGCCATCAATGGCAACCAGGATTTTACGGTAGGGACTGGGCACGGTTCTCTCCCTGAAAACGTGAGGTTTCCTGCAGTATAGCGCGCTTTGCCAGGGTTGCCAGCGGGCTGTTTCACAGATGAGGGTTGCCCTGGCAGGCCTGCCTGTACTACTACTAAAAAAGGAAAACGGGGGCACTTCCTGCTTGACCCGCCTATACCGGCGCTGTCTAAATAGCGCCCATCACGAGCCTTAGACCGGATGTTGAGTACCTGAGAATGGGAAAATCGCTAGTAATTGTGGAGTCGCCTGCCAAGGCCAAGACCATTAACCGCTACCTGGGCGACGACTTCATCGTGAAGTCCAGTGTCGGCCATGTGCGGGATCTGCCGGTCAGTGGCGGCTCCAAAAAGAGCACCCCTCAGGAGCGGGCCAAGGAGGCGGCGTATACCCGTTCCCTGCCCAAAGAAGAGCGGGACGCCTATAAAAAGAAGAAGGCCAAGAAACAGCTGGTTAACCGTATGGGGATCGACCCGGAAAAAGGCTGGGCGGCTCACTATGAGGTGCTCCCCGGCAAGGACAAGGTGGTCGACGAACTCAAGCGCCTGGCTGCGAAAGCCGACCGTATCTATCTGGCAACGGATTTGGACCGCGAAGGGGAGGCGATTGCCTGGCACCTGCGGGAAGTCATTGGCGGAGACGATGACCGGTTTGACCGGGTGGTATTCAACGAAATTACCAAGAAAGCGATTCAGGCGGCGTTCGAAGAACCCGGCAAGCTGGACCTGCACCGGGTGGAAGCCCAGCAGGCCCGACGTTTTCTGGATCGGGTAGTGGGTTTCATGATTTCCCCGCTGTTGTGGGAAAAAATTGCCCGAGGCCTGTCCGCTGGCCGGGTACAGTCGGTGGCCGTGGAGCTGGTGGTGGAGCGCGAGCGTGAAATTCGCGCCTTTATCCCTGAAGAATTCTGGGAGCTGTACAGCGACACCCACAGCGGTGACGGCGAAGCCCTGCGCCTGCAGGTGGCCAAGCATAACGGCCAGGCGTTCCGGCCCAATAACGGTGACGACGCCGGCGCCCACAAGCAGGCACTGGAAAATGCTGGCACCCTGACCATCAGCCAGCGTGAGCAGCGGCCCACCCGCTCCAAGCCGTCGGCGCCTTTTATTACCTCTACCCTGCAGCAGGCCGCGAGCACCCGCCTGGGCTTCGGGGTGAAAAAGACCATGATGATGGCGCAGCGGCTTTATGAAGCCGGCCACATTACCTACATGCGTACCGATTCCACCAACCTGAGTTCAGACGCCGTGGCGGCCTGCCGGGAGTGGATTGGCGAAAAACTGGGTGACAAGTACCTGCCTGATGCGCCGCTGTCCTACAGCAGCAAGGAAGGGGCCCAGGAAGCGCACGAAGCCATTCGTCCTTCGGATGTGCGGCGCACCTCGGATTCCCTGAAAGATATGGAGCGCGACGCCCAGCGCCTGTACGAGCTGATTCGTCGACAGTTCATCGCCTGCCAGATGCCCCCGGCGGAATATCTGAGCTCCACCCTGACGGCCACCGGCAACGGTTACGAGCTGAAAGCGAAAGGGCGCATCATGAAGTTTGATGGCTGGACCCGCATTCAGCCACCGGCGTCACGTAAGGGGCAGGAAGATACCTTGCTGCCGGATGTGAAAGAAGGCGATGTGCTGACCATCGACAATGTGGATGCCAACCAGCACTTCACCAAACCGCCAGCCCGTTTTACTGAGGCGAGCCTGGTCAAGGAACTGGAAAAGCGCGGCATTGGCCGCCCGTCTACCTACGCAGCGATCATTTCCACGATCCAGGATCGTGGTTATGTGCGTCAGGACAACCGGCGCTTCTATGCAGAAAAGATGGGTGACATCGTTACCGACCGTCTGGTGGAAAACTTCCCCAACCTGATGGATTACGGCTTCACCGCCAGCATGGAAGAAACCCTGGATGAAGTTGCTGAAGGGCTGCGAAACTGGCAGGACGTGCTCAACGAATTCTACAAGGATTTCGTCAGCAAGCTGGATGCCGCCCAGGGGGAAGGCACTGGCAAGCAGGCAGTGGGGGGGATGCGCGCCAACCTGCCTACCGACACGGATATTGAATGTCCCACCTGTGGCCGCCCAATGCAGATTCGCACCGGCTCCACCGGCGTGTTCCTGGGCTGTTCCGGCTACGGGCTACCGCCGAAAGAGCGCTGCACCGCCACCATGAATCTGCTGCCCGGTGAAGAAGCCGAAGCGGTAAAAGCGGATGACGATGACGAAGCGGAAACCAACGAACTGCGCAGCAAAAAACGGTGCCAGAAGTGTGGCACCGCCATGGAAAATTACCTGATCGACGAAAAGCGCAAGCTGCATATCTGTGGTAACAACCCGGATTGTGATGGTTATGTGGTCGAGAAGGGCGAATTCCGT